>JBBEBN010000237.1:0-5002 GCA_040882305.1 Cyclobacteriaceae bacterium | reverse complement strand
AAAGGACCGTGCACTTAAATCCGTGATGCACCGATAGTATCTTAGCCAGCATGGGTAATGCTTCCTCGGAGCGATATTCCTCGTCGCCACTTATCAGAACAATATGCTTGCTCTGCGGTCCGCGTCCTTCATAAGTTACCCATTGTTTGCCATCCTGAGCTTCTGTAAGATGGGCGCTCAAAAGAAAGGTAAGCCCTGCTACGATGTAGAGAACACAGGACGACCGGAACCGTTTAGAATCTTTGTTCATAATTTGCATTTCCTTTTATAAAATTTTTGTCACTGGAAGTTCAGACTGCTCGCTCATCAAGTGGACAAAGCGGTAAGAACTAGCGGAGTTACAAAGGGCTATCGTTTCCAAGTGCGTGTATGGTGTTTTGAATGACCCCGCTCACCTGGTTGCCCCTTGCATCCGTGAGGTTGAAGGTGATCTCCATTACCCACGTCGGCTGAATCTCCGGCACGGTCAGCACCACACTTTTACCATCAGCACTCACCCTAGCGCCCGTGACTTCCAGTACTTTCTCATTATAATGCTTGGAGCCATAAGACCTGGACCGTTTCAGATCCCATGTTTCCACTTTGTAGTTTCCCGCATTCTCTGCTTCGGCCTTGTCAAGTTGGCTAGAGAACCCTATTTCTATTCCTGTTTGGCGGGCATGAACCGCCAGTGGTATCACCGACGATTCTCCAGTATACCGTATTCTGTAAAGCCCTCCCAACTGAGGCTGAGTCGACCCCCATGCAGACAGGCCGCATACATAAAGCTGACCGTCGAGGTCATTGAACCTGCCTCTCATGACACCAGTGGAGAATCTTTCAATAGGAAGTTCAAATACCCCACCTTGAACCTGATCGTTCACTTTTTCATGCGGCACGATAAAGACTTTGCCATACCCGTAGGAAAAGCTCAGCAAGCTTCCATTGAGAGGACCCCATTTATCGCTTTCTACCCAGAGAAGCTCGGAAGGAGACTGGTCGTGTTTTCGCTCGACCCAGACTAGCGGTTGTTCCATGCCGGAATCAGAGCTGTCAGACGGTGGTTGAAAACCAAACATATTACCGTAAAATCCTCCGGGCTCAACCCAATTGATCCTGTTCATGGGATTCCAGTGTCCTTCCTGGTCAGTTACGATGAAACTTCCATCGGGATTCAGGCAAACACCGTTAGCGGCCCTGAAGCCCTTTGCCACAATCGTCGTCGTGAGCCCGTCTTTACTCACCTTCAGTAACGTACCGTGCTGCGGGACTAAAGCTTCGCGGGCGTGCCTGCCACTCTTTGCGTAATACAGGTTGCCCTCGGAATCGGTCTGAAGTCCCATCGCGAATTCGTGAAAGTGATCGGTCACCTGGTGATCACTGTTGAAGCTCTCGTAATAATCCGTTTCGCCATCACCGTTCAAATCATTAAGTCTAACAATCTGATCCCGGCATGTTACATAGATCTCGTTATCGATCACTTTGATACCAAGTGGCTGAAACAGTCCGGATGCGATGCGTTGCCACGTTAGGGTGCCCGACTCCTGTGTGATTCCTTCCAGTAGCCATACGTCTCCATCGGTCGAGCATACCACGGCTTTCTTGCTGAAAAAATCTATCCCGCTTAGGCGCAACTGATTTTTCCATGGACTTTGATAGGGAAGCTGCAGGATGTCTACTTGAAATGGTCCGTCCTGGTCGCCTCTTTGAATGTTCGTGCTGAGTTTTTGAGGGTATCGAGCTCGTCCGCCGCGGGTATAGCTTGCCAATGACTCTGGCGCGGCCGACCTGGAGGCATAGCGCTTCAGGTCCATCCCGGGTTTTCCCAGAAGTATTTTAACTTTGACGGGCTTGCCGGCAGGCACCTCCATCTGCGTGAACCCCCCGGCATTTGCCAGTTTCGCATCCTTGCCCACGATGGCTACAGATGTTGCCGAAGGAGCTACTCTCATTTTCAGCGGGAGCGGAGAGGCGCTGATGTTCAATGTTCGGCTGAACACCGGCCGACCATCCATCTCTTCCATTCCGAAACTTTCAAGTACCTTGGCTTTTCCAACGGTGTAGGAAATCACCACCTGGTCATTATATTGATAGAGACCTTTGTATTGAGCCCAGTCTCTGGGCAGTGGGCCGAACCTCCTTTGGTCCCTGGCCATAAACCGGGGATCTTCGAAAGATCCGGTTTCGGGATTTGCCCATCCCGGAGCCGAAGAGGTTTCAAAGTGAATATCACCTACTGTTCGGGGGGAGATGTTATGGGTCCCGTTGAACAGGATCCCCTCCCAGTCGATAAACCCTTCACCGGTCCACGCTCCGGCCACCCGCATCAGGTCGTGGTCGAACATCATCCATGCCTTGCCCGCTGCAACCCCGCCAGTACCTTTATCGAGCCGAACTGCGATCCCCTTATAGGCGTAGTTGGCGTCGACGAGATTCTCGTCCGGAAGCGGGGCTCTTCCTCTTGATCTTTGCCGGGGCGCGGCATCGGTGCCCGCCATCTCATAAGTATTTATCAGAAAATTGCCATAATCCATTTCAGACCATGGCTTAAAATCTGTCGGAGCCGGTCCCTTGGACGTTCCGGTCGGCAAAGAAGCAAGGTAGATGGAATCCGCGTTAAAGTACTGATCGGGATTTTGCTGCCGGATGAACTGTTCCCGGATGTAGTTGATCACATCATATTTTTCGACTGGAGTAAGCGTAACCTGCGGCGGCATAGATCCGTATCCCCGCGTCAGCGTCTGGTAAATGGAATATGGGTCACTACCTACTTTAAACTTATCCTCCCAGAATTTAAACGCTGTAGGAATTGATCCCGGCTGGTCAGGGGTTCCATGGCAAATGGAACACAAGCGTTTATAAATATGTTGTCCAGTGGCAATGGATTCGTCATACCGGTCGTCCAACGCTGCAATAAGGCCTTTGTGGTCGATATCGTTTTCAAACTCCGCCAACTGCCCCCGCTGAAGCGTAAATACAACATTCGGTTCTTGATACTGGTCCCTACGTTCCGTGCTCCCGGAACATCCCGCCAGTAACAATCCTACTATTCCCAATACCACCAACTCTTTTGCCTGCTTCATCATACTGAAAAATATTTTCCTCGAAAAATAAAGACCCTCTGGCCCTCGATTAAAATTGTTGTGATTCCAATAAGAATACATGTGATACAATTAACTGGTCAATTTGCTAGTGGTTCTTTAAGAATTGAGTCGTCATCATATTGAACCTTTCCAGATCCTCCCAGTGATGGACGTGCCCTGCTCTGGGAAATTTTGCGTACTCAGCCCCCGTGATGCCTGTGGCAAGCACATCCGAAAATGCCGGAGGTGTGAAAATATCCATTTCTCCCACGGTGACCAGTGTTGGTACTTTAATTTTGGATAACCGGGCTGTTGTATCGTGATGGATACATGCATCCAGTTGCCCCTCAAAACCGTCCTGCGACTGGCGTTGCCCGTCGGCGGCGGCCCGCTGTGCCTCAACGAGTTCATCCATGTGGTGCGCGTAAAAAGGGGGCGCGAATATCCACAGCTGGAGCAGCTCCATGAAGTCGGCCGCGTTGCTGGTTCTCCGCAATTTCTTTAGATTTCCATACACCGTTTTGGCGTAGTTGTCGAACTTTGCCCAGGTGCTAATAAGGGCAAGGGTCCGAACTTTCTCGGGGTGTCTCAGCGCAAGCTCCTGTGCGATGGCTCCGCCCATTGATATGCCTGCAACGCGGGCTCTTTCAACACCGGCATGGGACATGACCGCTACGGTATCGTCTGCCATCATGTCTGTTGAGTAGGGCCCTTTTGGCTGATCGGACGAGCCTACTCCGCGATTGTCGATAAGGATACACTTAAAATACTTCTCGTACTCACGCGCATGTTTCTCCCAGGTGTTGCCGTCGGCTCCAAAGCCCATCAGCAAAATGAGCGGTTCACCTTCACCCCTGATCTGATAACATATCCTCGTCCCTTTCGAATCTGCGTAATACTTCATCTGTTTACAATGTCAAACCTTACTTCCCCTTGAATTCTGCCGCAGGAAAGTTGGAAAAATTAAAAACCGGACGCCTGCCTGTTGTGGCCGTTTCCCATTCCCTGCAGCGCTAACAGGTCAATCTCTGGCAACTCGGGGCGGTTCTCCAGCGCCTCAGTTATCACTTTCAGTACGTACTTTCTTTCCTCACCGATCAGTGGCATGCGAGGCAACCTTACGCGTTCGGTACCCAGTCCGGTATGCACCTCCGCCAGCTTTATCTTTTGAACCAATTTCGAATGTATATCAAGTTCTAGCAGCGGGAAGAACCAACGATTCAGGTTCACCGCCTCCTCCAACCTTCCCGTTTTTACGAGCCGGTACATGGCGACAGTCTCAGCCGGAAAAGCGCAAACTAATCCAGCTACCCATCCATGCGCTCCCAAAACCAGGCTTTCGAGCGCCAGCGTGTCAACCCCTGTAAGTACTTTGAAGCGATCCCCGAACTTGGAGATCATTTTCGTTATGTTGGAAACCTGGCGGGTTGATTCCTTCACTGCCTGTATGTTAGCAGTTTCAGCCAGTTCCTCAAACATCTCAAGGGTCACAAGTATCCTATAATCTACTGGATTGTTATAGATCATAATCGGAAGATCGGTAGATGCAGCGAACGCCTTAAAATAGGCTACGGTTTCCCGGGCATCAGCCTTGTATCCGAGGGGAGGAAGGATCATTAGCCCGTTCACGCCTTTTTTTGCCGCGGAATCTGCGATTTTCACAGCGGTCGCAGTTGATTGAGCTGCGATGTTAAGAATTACAGGGACTTTCTTGTCTACAAAATGAACCGTTTCCTGTACGAGCGTGGTCTTTTCCTCCTCGCTTAAGGTACTGGACTCTCCCAGGCTTCCCCCGAGTATGATTCCGTTTACGCCAGCAGCAAGCTGCGCCTCAATATTCCTAAGAAAAGCAGGAATATCAAGTTTGTCGTCCTCCGTGAACTTCGTGGTTACAGCAGGAAACACCCCTTCCCATTTTACTTTAGCCATTAGTTATGATC
>JBBEBN010000236.1:0-31373 GCA_040882305.1 Cyclobacteriaceae bacterium | reverse complement strand
GCATGGCGCGAGAGCTCCTGAGATTCTGGTTTTCGCGCCTTCTCAACGGAGCTCGTGTAAAAAAGTTCGGCGCTTTTTTTCGCAGCCAGTATACCCTTCGCGATAAGATCCACATCGTGGGAAAAGTAAAACAACTGAGGAAGCTCGCGAAGATCGGCACGGTGGTGATGGTGCCTACGCATTTCAGCAACCTGGACTCCGTACTGATCGGCTGGATCATCCATTCGCTCGGCCTTCCCGCTTTCATCTATGGCGCCGGGCTGAATCTCTTCAACATCAAGGCCTTTGCATACTTCATGAACAGCCTGGGCGCTTTCAAGGTGGACCGCAGGAAGAAGAACCTTCCCTACCTGGAAACCCTCAAGGCATATTCCACCCTCGCCATTCAGAAAGGTGCGCATACTTTATTCTTCCCCGGAGGAACGCGGTCGCGCTCGGGGGTGATCGAAAAACAACTGAAACTCGGATTGCTCAGCTCGACTATCGAAGCACAGCGCAATCTTTACCTAAATGAAAAACCCGGCGAAGAGACGCATAAGATTTTTATTGTACCGGTAACGCTCAATTATCATTTCGTACTGGAAGCCCCTGATCTGATCGATGACTATCTTTCGGTAAAAGGACAGGAACGGTACGTACCTGAAGAGGATAAATACGGGAGCTGGCAGCTGCTTCAGTTCCTTTTCAAGTTCTTTACAAAGGGTTCCAACATTTCAGTCTCCATCGGAAGGGGCCTGGATGTGCTGGGAAACTATGTGGACGAAGAAGGAAACAGCCTTGACCCTCATGACAGGATCGTCAACATACGCGACTATTTTGTCACCAACCACGCCATCGCCATCGACAAGCAACGCGAAGATCAGTATACGCGCATGCTCAGTCAGAGGATCATTTCCGAATACCATCGCATCAACCGCGTTTTTGCAAGTCACCTCGCGGCGTTCGTCGCCTTTGAGCTCTGGCAGAAGCTCCATCCGAAGCTGGACCTGTTCGGTTTACTCCGCCTCCCCGAAGAAGACCTGGAGCTTCCCTATGAAGCGTTCCGCAATTCGGTTAAGAAGGTGCGAAAACGTATCTATGAACTGAAGGAGGAAAAAAAAGTAAACCATGCCACACATTTGAAGGGCGACATCGACCTGGTGATCCGCCATGGCCTTGAGAATGTAGGAATCTTCCACTTGAAGAGACCACTGCTGTTCAACAAAGAAGGCAACATCATCACGCGGGACCTCAACACCTTATACTATTATCACAACAGACTCGTAGGCTATGACCTTGAAAAGTTTGTCTGAAGATAAACCCGTGGGCGTGATCGGAGCCGGAAACTTCGGCACCGCGGTAGCCAACCTGCTGGCACCGCGCCGGAAAGTTTTGCTCTATGCGCGCGATGAGGCCGTCATCAGGGAAATCTCGGACAAGCGCGAACACCGGGGCCATAAAATGCATACAAATGTTTCGGCGGTAAGCGATCTGGAAGTGCTGGCCGGTTCCTGCGACGTCATTTTTCCCATCGTTCCATCCGCGCATTTCCGATCCATGATGCAGCGGCTTTCCGCATACCTTCGTCCCTACCACATCCTCATCCATGGAACGAAGGGATTCGATATCCAGCTGCCGGAGGGAGAGACCATCGAGAGTGTAAGGACCCTTCACCGCGGACAGGTAAAGACCATGAGTGAAGTGATCACGGAAGAAAGCGTGGTGGTGCGCGTAGGCTGCCTGGCCGGGCCCAATCTTTCGAAAGAACTTGCTGCCGGTCAGCCCGCCGCCACGGTGGTGGCCAGCCAGTTTAACGAAGTGATCCAATTGGGCAAGCGCCTGCTGCGCAATGATCATTTTCAGGTGTATGGAAATAATGACCTGGTGGGTGTTGAACTCGCAGGTGTCTTAAAAAATATCATCGCCATCGCCGCGGGAGCGTTGAGCGGAATGGGCTATGGCGAAAACGCAAAGGGACTGCTGGTAAGCCGCGGAATGGTGGAAATGGTCTACCTCGGCCGCGCGCTGGGAGGAAACACCAAAGCATTTCTCGGCGTAGCGGGTGTGGGTGACCTTGTCACTACGTGCAACAGTTCGCTGAGCCGTAATTTTAACGTCGGCTTCCGGCTGGCGCACGGTGAAACGCTCAGCGATATCCAGGCGAGCACCGATGAAATTGCCGAGGGTGTCAATACCGTGCAGATCGCAAAAAAATGCGCAGATTACTACAAAGTAAAAGCGCCCATCACCGCCACGCTCTACAAAGTATTTTTTGAGGGCCTTACCGTGAAGCAGGCGCTGCAGTACCTGATGCGGTATCCGCTCAATGTCGACATTGATTTCATCTGACAAAACCCGATCCGGGGAGAGTATGACCCCGACATCACATTGCTTTCCGGATCTTTTCCGCGGCGGCGGCGAGCTCGTCCTTCGAAGGCTTTAATTTCGGTTTTGAGAAATTGATGTCGCCCATGGAATTCATCGGCACCAGGTGCACATGGGTATGCGGCACTTCCAGTCCGATGACGGCGATCCCTATGCGCTTACAGGGAAAGGATTTCTCTATTGCGCGGGCCACCTTTTTACAGAAGAGGTGAAGGCCCGCCAGGGTTTCATCATCGAGGTCAAAAATATAATCGACTTCTTCCCTGGGCACGACAAGGGTATGGCCCATCACCAGCGGATTGATATCCAGAAAGGCAATGTACCGGTCATCTTCCGCCACAATGTGCCCCGGAATTTCGCCGTTGATTATTTTAGTGAATAAACTCGCCATGAATCAGTAATCAGTAATTATCCGCAACCAGTCAGTGATCCGTCTGTATAGAGACCCAAGATTTTGCGTCTCTACACAATCGATCGCGAAGGGGGCCCTACGCGCTAATATTCAAAATCTCGAATTCCATCTCCCCGGCGGGCGTCTTGATCTTCGCCAGTTCCCCTTTCTTCTTGCCGAGCAACCCCCTGCCTATGGGCGACATCGTGGAAATGCGGCCGCTTTTCAGGTCAGCCTCCTCCTCCGAGACAAGTGTATACGTCACGGACGCACCGTTCTTCTTATTCTTGATGGTTACTTTCGATAAAATAGACACCTTTGAAGTATCAATATTATTTTCATCGAGCAAACGGGCGCTGATGACCAGATCCTCGAGCTGGGCGATCTTTGCTTCAAGGTGCCCCTGCGCATCTTTTGCCGCATCGTACTCAGCATTTTCGCTGAGATCACCTTTGTCACGGGCATCGGCAATTTGTCTGGCAATATCGGCGCGTCCTTTTGACTTAAGCGCGCTTAATTCATTCTTTAATTTTTCCAGACCGTCTTTCGTGTAATATGATATTTTGCTCATAACGGTTCCTCCTTTATCTTCCAATCCTTTTACAATTCGTCGATTTTGCAAGATTTTTCTCACAGAACGCAAAAAAAGAAACAACGACCTCAGGGGCGAGACCGTTGCTGTGCTGCAAAGATAATACTTTATCGGCTAATTCAAAAAAACTTTCAGGTTCCTACCAGTTCCGGCAATTGGGTCATGATCTGTTCCAGTATCTCGTCGTCGAATTTTGCCAGGTATAAAGTTTTCACTTTTGAGAGCTGTTCGACGGTAAGGCCCTTTGCGCCACGCAGGTCTGCCTTATACAAACTGGCGTTCTCAAAGTCGGCACCCATCACATAACAGTTCTGCAGATTGGCCTCCATGAGAAAGGCGTTGTTGAAATTGGCTTTGATGAGAAAGGCATTTTCAAATTGCGTCTTTATCAGAAAGGCATCCTTGAAATTCGCGCCGCTGGCGTATGCGCTTTTGAGATTAGCCTGATTGAGATTTGAATTTTCAAAATTGGTCTGATTCAACCGCGCATTCTCCAGAACAGCCTCGATAAGGGAAGATTGCGAGATGTTGGAAGAATTGAGGTTTGACCCTGCAAGGTTGGCATAGTTCAGGTTGGTGCGGGGAAGATAGCAGTTCACCAGGTTGATATCATGGATCTTGTGACGGTTCAAACGCTTGATATTACCCACGGTTCGGAAGGCAGCTTCCTCAGACTCCCATAACCGGAAATCATCGATCTCATCCTTATAGGTTCTGATACGCTGACGGATCTCCCCGTTTTGATTCAGCCAGAAGATCAGGATACCGATAACAGCAATGTCGAAGATCATGCCGTGCGCTTCTGCAAGGATCTGGGCGATGAAAGAATCAAAATCCGCCAGGTAGAATGGAAGGCTGAGACCCACGACAATAATGGCCACACACACCAGCACGATCGTGGAGGTTAGCAGTGGTTTTTCTATTACGGAATTGTAAAACTCAGCCCATCGTTTCATTTTCTTTCTCTTTCCAGACAATACTTGGAGATAATTTTCGTAACAGCAGGATACCTTTACGCATCCCTGCAAATTTTTTATCCGCCGGTGGGGCATATTCCTGCAGGCGGAAACCTGCGAATATCAAATCATCATTCGCAAGAAATGACAAAACTACCCGTTAGGATAAATCGAGGCTCTTGATCTTCTCCACCAAAGCTACGTTAATTTTGACATGCGATTCAAACGTCCAGCCTGCAATATGCGGGGTGAATATTACATTGCCTCCTGTAATGAGGTTTCTGAAGGCTTCCCTCTGAACGGCGGTTAATGTGTCCAGCTTTTCATTTTCAAGAACATCCAGCGCAGCACCGCGCACAAAATCCATGGAAAATGATTCAGCCAGGTCGGAAAGGGGAATAATTTCTCCCCGGGCTGTGTTAATCAGTATTATATTTTTTTTGAACTGACTGAGATAATGCGTATTCACCATGGAACGCGTTTCATCCGTTAATGGTATATGCAAGCTCAAAATGTCCGTTTCCGCAAAGACTTTGCCCATGTCAGCTTCCTGCCAGAATTCATTGCTGAACCCGTGTTTATATTTATCGTACACTAAAATCTTACATCCGAATCCGGTCAGCCTTCTGGCAAAGGCCTGGCCCATATTTCCGAAGCCGATGATGCCGATCGTTTTTCCGGCGATCTCCGCGCCGCGGTTACTTTCCCGTAACCAAACTCCTTTTACTACCTCCTGGTGTGCGCGCGGAATGTTTCGCATCAGACTCAATAAAATTCCCACCGTAAATTCACCGACGGCATCCCGGTTCCCTTCCGCCGCATGCACCACCTGAATATTTTTGCCGACCAGATACTCCAGGTCGAGATTGTCAAGGCCCGCCCCCGCCCGCCCGATAAACCGCAGCGTCGGATGATCCCCAAGCAGATCGCGGTCCACAATAGTTTTGCTGCGAATAATCAGTCCGTGATAGCCTGTGTGCTTCTCCCTGATCTCATTGCGCGTAATAGTGGGGTGGTAATCTACCTGCCACCCAAGCTCTTTCAGCATCTGGAATAAACTTTCATGCATGAGATCAACCACCAGACAATTTCTCAACATTATTATTGGAGCAAAAGGTGAACAGTAAAAAAGTAAACAGTAAGCCCGAGCAGGTCATTGATCGTCGTGATAAAAGGTCCCGCCGCCAGCGCAGGATTGTAGCCGTAACGGTTCAGCAGGAGGGGCGTCACGGTTCCGACAAAAGAAGCGAAAAGCACAACGCTGAAAAGGGCGACAGAGACCACCAGCGACAAAGAATATTCCCCGATCAAAATGATGTTGGCGCCCAGCACGAGGACGGAAAGAAATATTCCGTTCAGCAACCCGACAAAAAATACTTTGACCAGCCGTTTCAACAGTCCTTCATCCACAAAGTCCGGATTGGCAAGACTCTGAACAACGAGGGACGAGGACTGTATACCCACATTCCCGCCCGTTGCCTGGATGAGCGGAGTGAAAAAGGCGATGGCTGTTACCCTGGCCAGCTCAAGTTCGAAAAGGCCCATGAATTTCGCGTTCATCAACCCTCCCGCAACGCCGATGAGCAGCCATGGTAAACGCGCCCGCGTATTCCGCCACACGCTGTCGTCTTCCTGCACATCTTCGCTGATCCCCGTCATGAGCTTGCGCTCCTCCTCTGCCTGCTCGGTGATCACATCCACCACGTCATCGATGGTGATACGGCCCACGAGTTGCCCCTGCACGTTCACTACCGGCACGGATTCAAGGTCGTATTTGCGCATGATCTCCGCCACCTCCCAGTCTTCGAGATAGGTTTCCACGGAGATAATATCTTTTTCGCAAATGTCGCCGACGATGGTGCGCGCATCTGTTATGATCAGGTCCTGCAAGGCCACCCTCCCCATAAGTTTATCCTCGTCATCCACCACATACACCGCGTAGAATTTGGATACATTTTCCGCCTGCTTGCGGATCTCGTCAATGCACTGAACAACAGTCCAGTGCACCCGCGCCTTCATCAACTCCTTGGCCATCAGCCCGCCGGCGACATTTTCTTCATAGCGCAACAGTTCCGTCACCTGGCCGCGCAACTCCGCGCCAAGGGCGGACAGGACCTCTTCCCTTATCTTAACCGGAAGGTCATGGAGAATATCGGCGACGTCATCGGAGTCGAGCTGGTTGAGCAGGACGGCGATCTCCCCCGCCTCGTAAACTTTCAGATAATTTTTCCTGGTGTCCGGATCCAGGTCGTTAATGATCCCGGCCTGAAGGTCGATGGAAAGAAGGTCCAGTACAAACTTCGATTCCTCGGAATTGAATTCGTACAATAAGGCCGTGATGTCTGCAGGTTTAACGCCCTCAAGTATGTCTTTGATAAAGGTAACATCCCTTGCATCGAGCGCCTCCTGAAAACGGTCACGAAATTCTTTCGTCAGTTCAAATTCGACTAGGGGTTCCTGCACGACTATCTTCAATTAAGCTGGTGAGGTGGACAAAATCTTCGACCGCAAGTTGTTCAGCGCGCTTGTCCAATAAGGACAGCGATGAAACAGCTCCGGCCAAATTTAGATTTTTTAACGCGTTGCGCAAGGTCTTCCTCCGGTTATTAAATGCCTGCTTGACAACCTGAACAAAAAGTTTTTCATTACATGCAAGATGGCTGCGCTCATTGCGCATCAACCGGATAACAGCCGACATCACCTTTGGCGGCGGCCTGAAAACGCCGGGTGAGACCTTGAATAAATACTCGATGCGATAATACGCCTGCAGCAACACACTGAGGATACCGTACACCTTGCTGCCCGGCCTGGAAGCGATCCGCTCCGCCACCTCCTTCTGAAGCATGCACACCACCTGGTCAACCTGATCGCGGTTCTCAAGGACCTTGAAAAAGATCTGGGAAGAAATGTTGTAGGGAAAATTTCCAATGATGGAGAAATGACCGGGAAATATTATAGAAAGGTCCGCCTCCAGAAAATCGCCTTCAATGATCCGCCCTTCTTCGGCCAAGCCATGTTGCTTCAGATAAGCCACCGATTCGCGATCGATCTCAATTAACGTCAGGTCGATGTCGTCGCGTAAATTCAACAGGCGCGTCAGCACGCCCATGCCGGGTCCGATTTCCAATAGCTGAAGGGTGGCAGGCGGAGCAGTGACGAGGCTGTCTACAATTTTCGCCGCCATATGCTGATCATGCAGGAAATGCTGACCCAGCGATTTCTTAGGTCGAACCCCCGCTTTTCTTTCCTTTGACATCGGACCCAAAGGTAAGAAAAGTCCATAGTCCATAGTCCATAGTCCATACCATAGTCCATAGCATTGACCATGGACCATCGACCATGGACCATGGACCATCGACCATCGACCACCTTGCACCTCGCTCCTTTTTTTGTTAATTCGCAGTGAATAAAAATCCATCATGACGCACCAGACAAGAGTTCAGGATAAACCAAGAATAGGCATCACCATTGGAGACCTCAATGGGGTTGGTCCGGAAGTCGTCATGAAGGCCCTGGCCGATAACCGCATTCTTACCCTTGTCACCCCCATCATTTATGGCTCGGCCCGCGTGCTTTCATTCTACAAAAAGTTACTCGCCCTGGAGGAATTCAATTTTACTCCGGTAAGGGGAAAGGGACAATTCCTTCCCAAGACCGTCAATGTGGTGAACTGCTGGGACGATGTCATTGAAATTAACCCGGGTAAACCGAGTAAGGAAACCGGCACCGCTTCGCTCAGATCAGTGCAATGTGCCTGCGCAGAATTGAAAGAGGGGCTGATCGACGCGCTGGTCACCGCTCCGATAGACAAGAGTTCTATACACAGCGAAGAATTCCCCTTTAAGGGCCACACTGAATTCCTGGCAAAAGAATTCGGCGGCGGTGAAAGTCTGATGTTTATGGTGAGTGAGAATCTGCGGATAGGACTTGTCACCGACCATGAACCGCTAAGAGAGGTGGCATCTCTCATTTCCAGGGAGCGGCTTGAAAACAAACTCCGGTTGATGGAACATTCCCTTCGCGCGGACTTTGGAATCAATAAACCAAAAATCGCTGTTCTGGGACTGAACCCGCACGCCGGTGATGGTGGACTCATCGGAAACGAGGACGAGGACATCATCAGGACGGTGGTATCGGATCAGCGCAATAGAGGCAAACTCGTATTTGGTCCCATGCCCGCTGACGGCTTTTTTGGCACTGCCCAGTATAAACAATACGACGCCGTGCTGGCGATGTATCACGACCAGGGATTAATTCCCTTCAAAACAATCGCATTTGAAAATGGCGTGAATTTTACCGGCGGTTTGTCCATTATAAGAACGTCGCCCGACCATGGCACGGGCTACAAAATCGCCGGCAAGAACCAGGCAAACGAATCGTCCATGCGGGAGGCCATTTTCATGGCGGGAGAAATCTTTCGTCATCGGATGGAGCAGTCTAAAGAAAAATAACCTCGATTGAGTGGGGCAATTCAACCGTTTAACCCGCCAAATCACGTAAAATACCGATTAATGTCTACTTTTGATCCCAAGTAAACTTCCGATGGATATTGTTACGAAGAAACAATTGAATATTCTCATTCAACTTGCCGAGGCCGACAAGCATTTTGCCAAAATTGAGCGTGAAATGATCTTTAAAATTGCCCGCGACCGCCATTTTCCGGAAGAAACCGTAAATGAATTGATCCGCAACCCCGAGCCAATCGAGACCCTGGGGGCACTGTCGGTTGAGCAAAAGTTCGAGTACTTGATGTCCAGTATAGACCTCATCTTTGCCGATCAGAATATTTTTGAAAGCGAGATCATCTTCTGTAAGAACATCGCCATCAAACTCGGGTTCAAAAAGAACATTATCGATTACTTTGTGGAACATTACGGCAAGAAATCCAGGGAAGATTTTAAACAGGCCGCCTTGCGGGAATACGTTTGAAAAGTTCTTTTCGCCTCCAAAACCGCCCTTTTCCAATAGTTCTTTGCGCTTTCCATTAATTCTCCTAAATTTGCCGACTTTATTTTTAAAGCCTGACGGGCATGGGAGTGAAGGCATTTAAGGTTAACATAATCGGCCTGACGAATACTGTTCATCACTTTGATTTCAAGGTGGGAAACGACTTTTTCAGTCAATATGGAACAGGACTGGTTTCTGTCGGGTCGCTGAAAGCCGACGTGACAGTGGACAAGCATGAGACTTTCATAGACGCCAGCTTTCACATCACCGGGACAGTGGAATTGACCTGTGACAGAAGCCTTGAAACGTTTGATCACCTGATTTCCGTTGACCGGAAGCTGGTCTTCAAATACGGCAACGCTGATGAAGAGCTCAGTGACCAGATCGTGATGATCCACCGCGACAGTGAGAGCCTTGAACTGGGCCAGTATTTATATGAATTTATCGCGCTGGAGGTTCCCATTAAAAAACTTCATCAGCGATACCAGGAAGAAGATGATGATGATGACTCAGAAGGAAAGATCATCTACACTTCAAAACCCACGTCGCAGGATGATAAGACCGACGGTGACGACATTGACCCGCGATGGGAAAAATTGAAAAAATTAAAATAAACAGTTGTAGATATGCCAAATCCAAAACGGAAAACCTCGAAAACCCGGAGAGATAAAAGAAGAACGCATTATAAGGCTACCGCGAAACAACTAGCCGTATGCCCCACTACCGGAGAACATCACCTGCCACACCGCGCTTTCTGGCATGAAGGAAAACTCTACTTTAAAGGTAAGGTAGTGATGGAGAAAGAAGTGCTGGCATAAATGCAGTTGCCGGAATTTATTAAGAGAAAAAGAAACGCTGCCCTGGCGGCGACCTCTACCTGCGCTGACGCTCCGGCAGACACGTATGCGGGCAAACAGGATCTTCGTTTCTCTTAAGCGTACATATTTCGAAAATTTGCTCGAGCTATTCGGGCATTTTTCATTTTAGCGGTGAAGCCGGTAAAACTTCGACGGGCAAAGGCACTCCTTCGGTAAAGCTTCGGAGGGCAAAAGCACTACCATGAAATTTAAAACGAAAGCAAGATATGAATAGAATCAGAGCTGCCATTACTGGTGTCGGTGGTTATGTTCCGGATTATGTACTCACCAATAAGGAACTGGAGACCATGGTTGAAACCAGCGATGAGTGGATCACTTCCCGGACGGGCGTAAAAGAGAGAAGGATTTTAAAAGGAGAAAACAAAGGAGTTTCCGTTTTAGGCATCGAGGCAGTAAAAGATATGCTGGCCAAAACCAGGATCGATCCCAAAGATATCGACCTGCTCATCTTCGCGACAGTCACTGCAGACATGACCTTCCCCGCGACGGCTAACATTGTCGCCACCGCAGTGGGCGCGGTAAACGCTTTCAGCTATGACATGGGCGCTGCCTGTTCCGGATTCCTGTATGCGTTGACAACGGGCGCCAGCTTCATCGAAACGGGACGATACAAAAAAGTCGTGGTGATCGGAGGCGACAAAATGTCTTCCATCATCGACTACACAGACAGGACCACCTGCATTATTTTCGGCGACGGCGCCGGATGCGTTCTCCTGGAACCTACCTTTGAAGATGTGGGCGTGATCGACTCCTTGCTTCGCAGTGACGGAAGTGGTGAAACGTACCTTCACATGAAAGCAGGCGGAAGCAGAAAGCCTGCCTCTGCTGCCACTGTAGAAGCGCGACAGCATTATGTCTATCAGGAAGGGGCAGCGGTGTACAAATTTGCTGTCACCAATATGGCGGAGGTCACAGCACAGATTGCAGAACGCAACAACCTCTCCCCGAAAGACATTACCTGGCTCGTGCCACATCAGGCAAACAAGAGGATCATCGATGCCGCCGCACAGCGAATCGGCATCACTGAAGATAAGATCATGATGAATATTGAGCGCTATGGAAACACCACAGCGGGAACCATTCCGCTGTTGTTGTGGGATTACGAGAAAAAACTGAAAAAAGGCGACAACCTCATCATGGCAGCTTTTGGCGGAGGCTTTACCTGGGGCGCCATCTATTTGAAGTGGGCGTATGATGGGGCATTAGGCATTAGGCATTAGGAGATTGTACTCCACGGTGAGATTTCCCCATTGCAGAATTGTAGAATTGCAGAATTGCAGAATTTATTGGATTGATTTGTAACTTAAAGACCTTTAACCATCTATGGCTACCATATCGGATCTCAGCAAGGGAAATTTCGTCCGTTACAACGGAGAGATTATGCAGATCGAAGAATTGCTTCACCGCACACCGGGCAACCTCAGGGCTTTTTATCAGGTGAAGATGCGCAACCTTCGCAACGGCAAGGTAGCGGAAAACCGTTTCAGACCCGGTGACGAAATCGAGATCTTGCGCGTGGAGACGAAAGAATACCAATATCTTTATCAGGATGGAGAAAGCCTCGTCTGTATGGACAATCAGACTTTCGATCAGGTATATATTGACAAAACCCTCCTGGGAGAATCAGCGAACTATGTCAAGGAAGGTGTTACGCTTCTGATCGCATTTGAAAACGGAACCAATCCCATCACCGCAGAAGCACCGGCACATGTGGTCCTGGAAGTTCAATACACTGAACCCGGCGTTCAGGGAGATACCGCCACACGCACACTCAAATCGGCTACCATGGAGAACGGTGTGGAAATAAGGGTACCTTTATTCATCAATACTGGTGAAAAAATTAAAATCGACACCCGAACAGGTGCCTATGTGGAACGTGTAAAATAAATATATGAGCAAAGATCGCACGTCTAAGTCAACATCGAAAAAAGAAACAAAGGCCGGGCGGACCCCCGTCGCGTCCGCATCCTCAGCCAAGGCCGAAATGCCTACCTTGGAGATCCGTGGCCTGATAGATTTTATTGCCAAATCTGGCCTGAACGAGGTAAACATTGAGACAAAGGAGCTTAAACTCTATGTGAAGCGCGAACCCGATCAGAAAATATTTAAGTCTGCTTCGGCAACCCCTGCTATTGCGCAGTCTTCCGCCCAGATTGCCGCTGCCGCGTCGCTGGCCGCCGGCGCATCAACAACAGCTTCTCCTGAAACTTCAGGAAAGAAAACGGCCGAGATCAAATCTCCCATGATCGGGACATTTTATCGCTCCTCCAGTCCTGATTCACCTCCGTTCATTTCCGTGGGCGACAAAGTTTCAAAGGGCCAGACGGTGTGTATCATAGAAGCCATGAAACTGTTCAACGAGATCGAATCGGAAATTTCAGGCACAGTGACGAAGGTGATGTTGGAAAACGCCACTCCGGTGGAGTATGACCAGGTATTGTTCGTCGTAGAACCTGACTAATTTTTAAAATCATTTCTTAGGTTAACATTCTTCAATTAATTGCTCCCTTTAAAGGAGGACTGGGTTTGATAATGGAATTTATGTTTAAGAAAATACTCATCGCCAATCGCGGTGAAATTGCGCTGCGGATCATCCGCACATGCCGTGAAATGGAAATCCAGACGGTGGCAGTTTACTCCACGGCAGACCGTGAAAGCTTGCATGTGCGTTTTGCAGATGAAGCGGTGTGTATCGGCGACGCTCCCAGCAAAGATTCCTATCTGAACATCCCCCACATAATTTCTGCAGCCGAGATCACCAACGCGGATGCCATTCACCCGGGCTATGGCTTCCTGTCTGAACGCGCGGAGTTCTCCGCCATCTGTCACGAATATGGAATTAAATTCATCGGCCCCACGCCGGCGATGATCCAGGCGATGGGTGATAAATCCACGGCAAAGGATACCATGAAGAAAGCCGGCGTTCCGACGATACCGGGCTCGGAAGGTCTTATCACTTCCATCGCCGAAGGGCAAAAGCTGGGGAAGCGGATCGGATACCCTGTGATCCTGAAGGCCACCGCCGGCGGCGGAGGCAAAGGCATGCGCATTGTCACCGAAGAATCCGAATTCAAAAAAGCGTGGGATGACGCCCGCCGCGAAGCTGGTGCCGCCTTTGGAAACGATGGACTTTACCTGGAGAAATTCATCGAGGAACCCAGACACATCGAGATCCAGATCGTCGGCGACCAGTACGGAAAAGTCTGCCACCTTTCAGAACGCGACTGCTCCATACAGCGCAGACACCAGAAACTCGTGGAAGAAACTCCCTCCCCCGCCGTAAGCCAGGAACTCAGGGAAAAAATGGGTGAGGCAGCCGTCAATGGCGCAAAGGCCATAAAATATGAAGGCGCAGGAACGATAGAATTCCTCGTCGACAAAAACGGAAACTTCTATTTCATGGAGATGAACACCCGCATCCAGGTGGAACATCCCATCACGGAAGAAGTTACCGATTACGACCTCATCAAAGAACAGATCAAAGTTGCGGCCGGCGTTCCCATCTCAGGTACAAACTATTTCCCGAACCTCTACGCTATGGAATGCCGCATCAACGCCGAAGATCCGAGCAACAACTTCAGACCATCGCCGGGAAAGATCACCAACCTGCATATGCCCGGTGGACACGGGGTCAGAATTGACAGCCACGATTACGCCGGATATACAATCCCACCGAACTACGATTCTCTGATCGCCAAACTTATCGTTACCGGACAATCGCGCGAGGAAGTGATGACAAGAATGAAACGCGCATTACAGGAATTTGTGATCGAAGGCGTGAAGACCACGATCCCCTTTCACATTGCGCTGATGGACAACGCTACGTTCAAGTCCGGAAAGTTCACAACGAAATTCCTGGAGACGTCTTTTGATTTCAGCACGCTGCCGAAAACGTGAGTGGTGAGCCTGCCATAGCAGCGGAGGGAGGCGGGCGAGTGAACACAGATACCTCAAACCCATTAGCAGAGACAAGGCATGCCTTGTCTCTGCTAATGCCATGGCCTCAAATAATGCGTTGGCTCAAACGTTGAACATCGCAGTTTTGAGAATCTTTCCGTCATTTACGCTGTTAATTCCAAAATCCACAAATCCTGTTTATTTTTGTGCATGCTTAAAGTTGGAGAGGTTTTGATCTCAGACGATATCCGCGATAAGGAGTTTGTCTGCAATCTTGAAAAATGCAAGGGCGCCTGTTGCGTGGAGGGTGATTTTGGCGCGCCGCTTGATGAGGGTGAACTGCAGGTACTGGAGGACATCTACCCCGCAGTGAAACCTTACCTCACGCCAAAAGGCATTAAAACCATTGAGAAAGAAGGAACCCATACCATCGACGATGATGGCGAATACTGTACCCCGGTGATCGAGGGAAGAGAGTGCGCGTATTCCGTGTACGACAAAAAGGGAATTTTGAAATGCGGTATTGAACAGGCTTACTACGATGGCAAGATCACCTGGAAGAAGCCCATCTCCTGTCACCTGTATCCCATCCGAATTACCTCGAAAAAGAGTTTCGAGGCTTTGAATTATCATAAGTGGCATATCTGTTCCCCCGCCTGCGCACTGGGAAAAGAATTGCAGGTACCCGTTTACAAGTTTCTGAAAGATCCGCTCATCCGGAAGTACGGCCCCGAATGGTATTCCGAACTGGAGAAAGCGATTGAAGAACAGCCTGTTAAAAAACAGGCTAACAGTAAGTCATAGGGCCGGCACCCTTCCATTACATGTTGCCAGGATCTCTATGAAGGGATGCGATTTCTTTCATCCGGAAGAGCACTTTAGTTGAATAGAACTGTTTTAACATATGAAGATAACCCGTTGTGCTCCATGCAAGTGTATTTAGAGAGTCTGAATGAACCGCAGCGAGAGGGCGCTATCAATACGGAGGGGCCGTGCATGCTTATTGCCGGTGCTGGTTCAGGGAAAACGCGGGTACTCACTTATCGCATTGCGCACCTGATCAAGGCCAAGGACGTGGATCCCTTCAACATTATGGCGCTGACCTTCACCAACAAAGCGGCGAAGGAGATGCGCGAAAGGATTGAAAACGTGGTGGGTACTGATGCGCGCAATCTCTGGATGGGAACATTCCACTCCGTATTTGCCAGGATCCTCCGGGCGGAAGCCCACCACATAGGATATCCCAATAACTTTACCATCTACGATGTGGATGATTCCAAGTCGCTTATCAAATCCATCGTAAAAGAAATGGGGCTCGATGAAGCCGTCTACAAACCCAGCACGGTCTATAACCGCATCTCCGCTGCAAAGAACCGCCTCATCGGGTGGGAGGAATATCTTGGTAACGCCGGACTGATGGGTGATGATGCGGCCAACCTCCGGCCAGAACTCGGCAGGATCTTTAAAACCTATTCGCTGCGATGCTTTAAGTCGGGAGCAATGGATTTTGACGACCTGCTCTTTAACACCGACAAACTTTTCAAAGAACACCTCGGGGTTCTCAACAAATATCAGCACCGTATTCATTACATACTCGTGGATGAGTTTCAGGATACGAACCTTTGCCAGTATTTCATCATCCGAAAGCTTGCCTCAGTAAGACAAAACATTTGCGTCGTCGGCGATGATGCGCAAAGTATTTACGCTTTTCGCGGCGCGGATATCACCAACATCCTGAATTTCGAACGCGACTATCCGGAGTTAAAAGTTTACAAACTGGAGCAGAATTACCGTTCCACACAAAACATTGTGAATGCGGCCAACTCCGTGATCAAGCGCAACCGCGCGCAGATCCCGAAGAAAGTCTGGACTGCTAACGAAGAAGGGAATCTCATTGAACTCATCAAAGCCGTTTCCGACAATGAAGAAGGGCGCCTGATCGCCTCTTCCATCTTTGAAGAAAAGATGCAGCACCAGCTTAAGTTCAGCGACTTTGTCATACTCTACAGGACCAACAGCCAGTCGCGTGCACTAGAGGAAGCGTTGCGCAGGATGAACATCAAATACAAAGTCATCGGCGGACTTTCGTTCTATCAGCGCAAGGAGATCAAAGACCTGCTCGGGTACCTCCGCTTTTCCATGAACCAACAGGATGAAGCCTCGTTCAGGAGGATCATCAACCTTCCGAAACGCGGGATCGGAGACAGCACGGTAGATAAAATTGTGGTGGCTGCCAACGACCACGGCACCTCCATCTGGGAAATACTGCAAAATCCTGCCCCATTTGTTGGAGGGCGGGCAGCAGGCCCCATTGCGGATTTTGTGGCGATGATCAAAAGGTTTAACCTGGAACTCGGGCGAAAAGACGCCTACGACGCCGCCTTCGAGATCGCAAAGGGGTCGGGATTGCTTCGGGAATTATACGAAGACAAAACCGTGGAAGGCCTCAGCCGATACGAAAACGTCCAGGAACTTCTCAACGCCATCAAAGAATTTACAGATGACCCTCAGCGCGAGGACAAATCCCTGGGAGCCTTTTTGCAGGAAGTTTCGCTCGTGACCGGACAGGACGAAGACAAAGACAAGGATCCTGAAAAAGTAACCCTGATGACCATTCACATGGCCAAGGGCCTTGAATTCAAGTACGTGTACATCTGCGGGCTGGAAGAAGACCTCTTCCCCTCCCAGATGATGCTCAGCAGCCGCGCCGACCTGGAAGAGGAACGCAGACTGTTCTATGTCGCCATCACGCGGGCGCAAAAGCGGTTGTTCTTCAGTTATGCCCTTACCCGGTATCGTTTCGGGCGCTTGAAGAACTGCGAGCCGAGCCGTTTCCTGGATGATGTGGACATGAACTACATCAAGCTCAGCACCCGCTACGGCGGCGTGGAGTCCGCTCCCCCTCCCAGCCAGTACGCCAAAAGCCTGATTAACGGCATTAAAAAGAACATTACTTCCGCCCCGCCGCCCAAAAGGTCCACCACATACCGGTCGCCACCGGATTTCAGTCCCAGCGACACGTCGGGGTTGCAGACGGGCATGAAAGTGGAACATCCCAAATTCGGGTTTGGAACAGTGGTGAATATGGACCTGACCGGGGCAGACAGGAAGGCGAAAATCAATTTTAACGAAGTGGGCGAAAAAACGCTGTTGCTGAGCTTTGCAAAACTGCGGATCATCGACAACTAAACTCTATCGCGGTTGGACGATATCATTTAAAGCCTTAGATTTGCTTCATATAAGCCTTATTAAAGAAAAGACAGTATTATCCAGCCTTTACCTGCCTGCCGGCGCATGAGCCAATTTGCACGGGCAGGCAGGCCTGTCAACTATCATTTAAAAAATCATTATTCACATCCATACATGATCATAGGAGAATACAATACCGAAAGGCCGCATCTGATTTTAAAAGAATATGGCCGTAACGTGCAGAAACTTGTAGACCACATACGCACCGTTCCCGATAAAGACAAAAGGACCGAGATGGCCTACACGCTCATTGAACTGATCAAACAGCTCACACCCACCATCAAAGATCAGCCGGAGAATCCGCAGCGCGTGTGGGACGACCTTTACATCATCGCTGATTTTAACCTTGATATCAACAGCCCCTTTCCTGTTCCCGAAAGAGATATCCTGTTCAAGAAACCTGATAAAGTAGACTATCCCCAAAGTCAGGTGCGCTTCAAACACTATGGCAAGAACATTGAAAAACTGGTGAAGGAAGCTTTGAAAAAAGAAGATCCCCAGGAGCGCCAGGATGCCATCATCTATTTGGGTAAACTCATGAAGACCTTTTACGGGAATTGGAACAAGGAGACCCTTGACGACTCCGTGATCCTGAAGGATATCCAGGAAATGTCGGGCGGCGCACTGGATATGACCATCGAAAAAGTTCGCGAAGACAACCTCTTCGAAAAACTCTACAAGGAACGCAAGAAGGCCAAACCCCAGCAGGGCAGCGGAGGACAACACCAGCGCCGCGAAGGTAACGGCGGTCATCGCCAGTTCAACAAAGGCGGCCACAAAAGCGGCGGCGGAAATTTCCGCCGAAGAAGAGACCAATAATCCTCAAGGAATAAAGGGTTTTCGCACAAGCGATAAGAACATAATAATTTCGATCCAAGTGTCAACTGCCTGCCCGTCCGAAGCTCGCGATGGATAGGGCGCAGGTAGCGCAGGCGGGTGAACTGTCAATTGTCAACTGATTTAAATGTCTGTATTTAAGATCCGGGGAGGAAAAAAATTAGAAGGAGAAATCATACCACAGGGGGCGAAAAATGAAGCGCTCCAGATCCTGAGCGCAACGCTTCTGACGGAAGAACCGGTCACCATTCACAACATCCCAAATATTGTAGATGTCAACAAACTGATTGGATTGCTGGGAGCGCTGGGATCCAAAGTCGAAAAGCTCGGGCCGGAGTCTTACCGCTTCACTGCCTCCGCCATCAGCACAAAATTTCTGGAAAGTGATGAGTACCGAAAGAGAGCCTCGGCCCTGCGCGGATCGGTGATGCTGCTGGGACCCATCCTCGCACGATGTGGAAAAGCCACCATGCCAAAGCCCGGCGGCGACAAGATCGGCCGGAGAAGACTCGACACACACTTTCTCGGCTTTCAGAAACTCGGGGCGAAATTCAACTTCGACTCGACGGAACATCTGTTCACCATTGATGGATCTGACCTAAAAGGAAACCACATGCTGCTGGATGAAGCCTCCGTTACCGGTACGGCTAACATCATCATGGCTGCCGTACTGGCAAAGGGCACCACCACCATTTACAACGCAGCGTGCGAGCCTTACCTCCAGCAGCTATGCCTCATGCTTAACCGCATGGGCGCGAAGATCAGCGGCATCGGATCGAACCTCATCACTATTGAAGGAGTGAAATCCCTGAAAGGAACGGAACACACACTGCTTCCCGACATGATCGAGATCGGAAGCTTCATCGGACTTGCAGCCATGACGCAGTCTGAAATCACCATCAAGAATTGCCGCATCGACATGCTGGGGATGATTCCTGAGATCTTCAGGAGACTTGGAATAAAGATGGAATTCAGGGGCGACGATATTCATATTCCCTCACAGGAAAAATACGAGATCGAAACTTTCATCGACGGCTCCATCATGACCGTTGCGGATGCCCCCTGGCCGGGATTCACACCCGACCTGCTGAGTATTGTGCTGGTGATCGCCACGCAGGCGAAAGGTACCGTGCTCATCCACCAGAAGATGTTTGAGAGCCGTTTATTCTTTGTCGACAAACTCATCGACATGGGCGCGCAGATCATCCTCTGCGATCCGCATCGCGCCACTGTCATCGGTCTCGACAGAAAGCAACGACTGAAGGGGATCAAGATGTCGTCGCCCGACATTCGTGCAGGGGTAGCGTTATTGATCGCAGCACTTTCCGCTCAGGGTGAAAGCGAGATCTCCAACATCGACCAGATCGACCGCGGTTATCAGAACATCGATACCCGTCTGAGAGCCCTCGGCGCGGAGATTGAGCGGGTTTGAAAACCGGTTTAAAAGGAAGGTCTAATACCGGTCTAAATGCAGGTCTGATCAGGTCTGAGTTCTCACAGTCTTAATTGGCGTTTCTTTAACTTCTCTTTCAACCCTGCCTTCTAACCTGAATTTTAACCTGCATTTAAACTATAATTTTCCCGCAGCCGCTTCGTTTAGGTTAGAAAACCTTAAACTATGAGAACCTTAATGCTCTTATTATCGGGCGCCTGCTTGTCAGCGGCTGTCGCCGACGCACAGGAGCCCGAAACGATTTCGCGCACGATATTTAAATTATCCCCACAACATTTTACTGAAAATTCCCTTAAGGGGGGCGTAGAGCATTTCAATAAAAAACATTCTGCAAGTTTGATTGTTCTTATCACGGGCAGGATGGAAAAGAACGAATACTCCATTCACGGGGATGGATACGATGGCCTCGCTGGTGAATTGCAGTTGCGCAGGTACATCAGTCCTATGAAGGCAATCGTTGCGAAGAATAACAAGGTTTACCATCAGGGAATCTACGGGGCGGTTTATGTTCAGGGGGGTTCTTATTCAGGAGATTTCAGGCGGGATTATTTTTTCTATGATCCGAATACGGGAAGTACGGTGACGGAAGTACAATATGACTATGAAGATCACGTAGGCAACTGGGGCGGAGGATTTACCATCGGATATCAACGGACGTTCTGGCAGGTAATTTTTGTGGAAGCATTTGTTGGCGGAGGACTTCAGTTTTCTGACAGGATCCTGACGGGAAAATTGCCGAGTACCCCTGACTACAGTCATTATGGGATCGCTGATCCTTACTATAGAGGGATACTCCCCAAGATCGGGTTAAATATCGGAATAGGATTATAGAATGTTCGCATGAAAAAAATGCTTCTCCCTGCGATCCTTTCCATCTGCATGTCTGGCGCTTATGGACAGGAAACTGACGCACCTCTTTCGCGCACCATCTTTAAATTATCGCCACAGCATTTCGCACAAAATTCGCTGAAGGCGGGAGTGGAACGGTTCAACCAAAGCCACACCGGGAGTGTTGCTATCTTTCTTACAGGGATGATGGAGAATAAGGAACAAGGATTCTACGGGGTTGGGTACGACGGCCTGGCCGGCGAATTGCAGTTGCGCAGGTATATCAGTCCGATGAAAATGCTCACATCAAAACGCAACAGGGTTCACCATCAGGGTATTTATGGCGCCGCTTATTTGCAGGGGGGATATTATGCTGGCAACTTCAAAGGTCAAAGCAGGGATTACGATCCGGTGACGGGCGGGTTCACCTGGTACGAATACGATTACAGGGAAAATATTGTTAACGGCGGCTTTGGTTTTACCATTGGATATCAGAGAACACTCTGGGAGGTGATATTCCTGGAGGGTTTTATCGGAGGCGGTATTCAGTTCTCCCGCAGCCATTATACGGGAATCACCGGGTATGCCGATGAATTCACCGGCTATGACATCTCTGAACCGTCATACAGAGGAATCCAGCCGAAGATCGGATTGAACATAGGCATAGGGTTGTAAACTCTTAATCCCGCGCGGATTCAAAGTCCCCACTAGGGGATTAGTGGCATCTCTATCTTCAACCCCACCGGGCAATGATCCGATCCCAGAATGTGATCGTAGATCAAGGCATCCTTCACCTTGCCGATGAGCGGCTCAGACACGAGAAAGTAATCGATCCGCCAGCCCACATTCCGCGCGCGCGAATTGAAGATCACATTCCAGTAAGTGTATTTTACCTCCTCGGGATAAAACCTTCTGTAGGTATCCACGAACCCGCTCTCCAGGAGTTTTGTAAATCCGTCGATCTCCTTCTGCGTATAGCCTGCTGACTTGTTGTAGTTCTCTTTTGCCCTGGCAATGTCGATCGGTTGATGGGCAACGTTCAGGTCGCCGCAAATGATCACGGGTTTCTTCTCCTGCAGGGATACGACGTATCTTCTAAAATCATCGTCCCATTTGCTGCGGTAGTCCAGTCTCTTCAATCCTTCTCCCGCATTCGGAACATATACGGTGACCAGGTAAAAATTGTCAAACTCCGCCGTCATCACCCTCCCCTCCTGATCGTGTTCCTCGATATTCATGTCACACGTCACCTGGCTGGGCTCCGTCCTTGCCATGATCGTCGTACCTGAATACCCTTTTCGGGTCTTGCAGGAATTGACGAAAGCTTTGAACTCGGGCAGCAACTCCAGGGCGGATTTTGTTTCCTCCACCGATGCCTTGGTTTCCTGCAGGCACAGGATGTCAGGGGACATCATTCTGACATCTTTGATAAAATCTTTCTTGATGATCGACCGGATACCGTTTACGTTCCAGTTCACGAGGTGAAGTTCTGCCATGCGCGAAAGTTAGGCCCAAATAGGCGCAAAAGTCTGTCAAAAGGACTCCTGCGGAGAAAAAAAGAAAGTCCCACTGGGCGGGACTTTCAAATATCATGACAAAAGAAGCGTTAAGCTTTTTTCTTTGCTTTGAATTCTTCCTTGACCTTTTCGACGTCAACGGTCTTCTGAACCGGCTGAAAGTTCTGAAGCTTCAGGCTTTGGCGTCTGACAGCCGATTTTGCCTTATCCCTGCGGTTTTTTCTCTTAAGTCTGGTTACTGACATGGCTTTGCTGTTAAAAGGAGCGCAAAAATAAGCTCTAATTCCGGGATTGCAAACTTGTCGCGCAAAAATCCTTACACGCCTGCCTCCGAGGCAGTCTTCCTGGCTCTTTGACGTTCTTCCCGGTCAAGACGCCGGTTTTCCCGAGTATAGTAAATAATACCCATGACCATGGGTATAAATCCCGCCAGAAAAACTCCGGCAACAATGATTAAACCCAATACTTCTTTTCCGGACATTATCTTAGTTTTTTAAGTGTGTTTTTATAAAGAACTATCGCTAAGAAACCTGAAGTGACAGTAAATACCATGCCTATGATTCCAAGAAATTGTTTCCAATAAAGTATCCAATCCTTCAAGTACCAGTGCGAGTGCCCCTCCACCCGTTGTAATGAACAACAAGGTGAGCAGTTTAATAATTTCCGTATTAAACTTTATCCGTTCCTTATTCAGATCGTCTAAAAGAGAGGGCTTTTGTTGAGACAATTTAGGGAGCCCACATCTAAATTCAACGCCGGATTATCCCAAAAATTAGCAGAATTAAGCATACCCGTCTAACTTGCCGGCCCATTCACTAAAAGCACTTTTAAGTACAGGACGGAAAATGGAGAAACCCACCCTACCAAAAGGAACACGTGACTTCGGACCGGCCGTCATGGCTAAACGGCAGGTTATCTTTGACGCTATACGCATTGTTTTTCACAACTTTGGATTCCAGCCTCTCGAGACGCCGGCCATGGAGAACCTCTCCACGCTCAGGGGAAAGTATGGCGAAGAAGGAGATCAGTTGCTCTTTAAAATTCTCAATTCAGGAGATTTTCTCAGGGATGTCAGCCCGGCAAACCTGGATCACTACAAGTCCCTCACACCTCACGTCGCGGAAAAAGGCTTGCGCTACGACCTCACTGTTCCTTTTGCCCGGTACGTTGTGATGAACAGAAATGAGGTCTCCTTTCCATTTAAAAGATACCAGATCCAGCCTGTGTGGCGCGCCGACAGGCCGCAAAAGGGCCGTTACCGGGAATTCTACCAGTGCGACGCGGATGTGGTGGGCACGGATTCGCTCCTCTGTGAAGCGGAGATCATCCTCATGATCAAAACGGTTTTCAAGAACCTGGGGATCGGTGATTACACGATAAAGATCAACCACCGCGGCGTGCTGAACGGCGTTGCTGAACTCATCGGCGCGGCGGGAAATGAAGCCCCTCTTTTTGTCGCCATCGACAAACTCGACAAGACTGGAGAAGAAAAAGTGAAAGAGGAATTAAGTGCGAAGGGATTTTCTTCTCAGAGCCTGTCCATGCTTTTTGAAATTCTGGCGGTGAAAGGATCAACGTCGTTGAAGCAGAGCTTCCTGAAAGAAAAATTCAGGAACATTGTTCACGGCACAAAAGGTGTTCAAGATGTGGAACAGGTCTTTCGGTTGTTGAAGGGCCTTGGGGCGGATGAAAGCCATGTAGAATTCGATATTGCCCTTGCCCGCGGACTCAGTTATTACACGGGTTGTATCTTTGAGGTGATGATCAACAACGTGAGCATCGGAAGTGTGAGCGGCGGCGGAAGGTACGACCACCTCACCCAGGCTTTCGGAGACAAGGAGAATTTATCCGGGGTGGGCTTTTCATTCGGCGTGGACAGGATCTATGATGCCATGGAGGAATTGCAGCTCTTTCCAAAAAAAGCGCAGATATCTTCGAAGGCGCTCGTCTGCCATTTCGATCAGCCAAGCTTTGAATATGGTTTGAAGGTGCTCAGCGCACTGAGGAGTGCAGGAGTCGCTTCGGAGATCTATCCCGACCTCACCAGGATCAAGAAACAGCTCGACTACGCCAATAAAAAGCAAATTCCCTTTGCGCTAGTGATCGGATCGGAGGAAATGAGTTCCAGTTTGATCGCCATTAAAAATCTCGACACGGGTGAGCAGGAAAAATTATATCTTGAACAAATCCTTGAAAGATTAAAACGGTAAACGAACCGCTTTCCGCCATTTGCGGCGGAGGAGCAAAAAAAAGAGCAGTTAATCCATGTCGCGCGGCACGCACCAGATCTCATCCGAAAAATTATCCCTGGCGGATCTTCGGCAAATCATTTCGGGTCATGTTGAACTTTCGCTTTCAGCGGAAGCGAGGAAAAAGATCGTCCGCTGCCGGGAGTACCTGGATGAAAAAATAGAAAATTCACGCGAACCCATCTACGGTATCAACACCGGTTTCGGTTCCCTGTACCACCGCCATATCTCCACCGGTCAGCTGGAGAAGCTTCAGGAAAACCTGGTGAAATCGCATGCTTGCGGCACGGGCCCTGCCGTTCCGGATGAGATTGTTAAGCTGATGCTTTTTCTCAAGATACAGTCCCTGGCGTATGGCTACTCTGGGGTACAGGTCAGCACGGTGGAAAGGCTCGTGGAAATGTTTAACCGCGAGGTGTTGCCGGTAGTCTATGAGATGGGGTCCCTCGGCGCATCGGGCGACCTCGCACCCCTTGCGCACCTCTCACTGCCACTGATCGGCCTGGGAGAAATTTCTTCACAGGGCATAACACTTCCATCGGCGGAGATCAATAAGAAGTTTAGCTGGCCGCCCATTCACTTCCGTGCAAAGGAGGGATTGGCCCTGCTGAACGGAACACAGTTCATGAGCGCATACGGAGTGTGGTGTACTTTTCACGCACAACGTATCTTAAAGCTCAGCAACATCATCGGCGCGCTTTCGCTCGACGCGTTCGATGGCCGGCGCGAGCCTTTCCTTCCCCAGGTGCACGCGATCCGGCCGCAGCGCGGACAGCAAAAGGTTGCGGCGGGAATTCTCGCGCTTCTCGAAGGCAGCGAACTCATCAGGCAGGAAAAGAAACATGTGCAGGACCCGTACTCCTTTCGTTGTATTCCACAGGTACACGGCGCCAGCGCGGATGCCATCGATTATGTGTCGGATATTTTCCTGACGGAGGTCAACAGCGTAACCGACAACCCGAACATTTTTCCGGATGAAGACCTCATTATTTCCGCCGGAAATTTTCACGGACAACCCCTTGCCCTGGGCCTGGATTTTCTATCCATCGCACTCAGCGAGATCGGCAATATTTCCGAGCGGCGAACGTACCAGTTGATTTCGGGGTCGCGGGAGCTGCCGAATTACCTTGTGGCAAATCCCGGTATTAATTCCGGATTGATGATACCACAATACACCGCGGCCTCGCTTGTGAGCCAGAATAAACAGTTGTGCACGCCGGCATCGGTGGACTCCATTGTCAGTTCAAATGGGCAGGAAGATCATGTGAGCATGGGCGCGAACGCGGCAACGAAGACATACCGCATCGTCAATAACATATATTCCATTTTGGCCATTGAGCTGATCACCGCCGCCCAGGCCCTGACTTTTCGCAGGCCCCTGCACACTTCCCCTTACCTGGAGGACCTGGTCAATACTTTCCGCCGGGTGGTACCGTTTATAGAGGATGACAGGGTACTGCATGACGATATCCAGCAGGCCGAAAAATTCCTGAAAGCCTTAGAACTACCTGCATGATTCGAAGACCGGTAATATTGTTCGTGATTGCATTGGGAGGGCACTTTGCCGCGCACTCCCAGTACGTCAGCGCGGCCGGAAAATTTCAGGTTGATCAGGTAAGAGGGTGCGCTCCGTTAACCATTACCCTTACCCTTATTGCTCCTTTTACGTGCGATACAAGCAACCCATGTGCCGCCTTTTATGAAGATAATATCAACAGTGAACCCCTGATCACTCCGCCCTTTACTCATACCTATTCTCAGCCAGGGATTTACAAATTAAAACTCTTACAAAGTGCGATATATGACAGTATTCAAATTGAGGTCATCCCGAATATCGCGCCTGCTTTTGAGGTCTATTCCTGTGGCAACAATGAGGTTTCAGTCAAGATAAACGACAGCAACTACGATGAGTACGTCGTTAACTACAACGACGGAAGTCCGCTGGTGACCGTCGCGCCGTTGGCCACGAATAATCACACATACGGATCTTCCGCCACGCAGACCATCACGGTAAGAGGGCGCGACCTGAATGCCGCGGACAACTGCAACCAGGCAGGTATCATCGTCACGCCGCTGATGACCCTGCCGCAACCAACGATCACGCTATTGGAGGTTCTGGATAACGCCACCATCCGCCTTGAGTTCGACACCCAGCCCAATATCCAGTACAAACTTGGAATTGCCACGAATAACGCCACAACCTTTCAGCAATTGAATACTGTCTACAACACAACGGTCGATACCGTGTTCAACCTGAGAACAGACGATAACTATTATTGCTTCCAGCTCGCGGCCTTTGATCCCTGCAACAATACGGTTACGAATTCCGCCACCATCTGCAGTGCCAACCTCGATCTTTCCGCCCGCAACAATGTGATAGACGTTACGTGGGCCACCGCGGCAACAGCCGGAAGCAATTTCAGATTGGACCGCACTGCCAGCGACGGATCTTTGCTCGTGACAACACCTTCCGCCTCCCCTTATGCCGATATGGGCATCATCTGCGGCGTTGATTATTGCTATCAGTTAACGATCAATTATCCCAATGGTAGCAGCAGTGTTTCCGCATCAATATGTGAGACGGGTTTTTCAACGGATATTCCGACTGCCATTCGGAATATCACCGCTGTCGTCGGTGACAACAGCGTCGTGCTTGACTGGCAGACCGATCCCAATTTCAATCCGGCGGAGTTTACGATAGAAAAATCCATACAGGCCAATTACAGTGTTTTGTCCACGACCGCGCAAAGCGTTTTTGCGGATCCCGCATACAGCAATCAGGATGCTTCCTGTTACAGGATCCGGTATAAGGACGTCTGCGACAACCAGAGTCTGCTCAGTGTCGAGACGTGCCCGATCAGGCTTACCGGAACCCTCCTGAAAGATAATTCCATTAGCCTCAGCTGGACACCCTATTCAGGTTGGGAGAACGGCGTGTCGGGCTACACAGTAGAAAAGTACGCGGAGGACGGCCTTCTATTGCAGACATTTAATGTAGGGAATACTACCACCTACGTGGATGCATCGGACGATCTTAACTATCAGACCTTTGTTTATGTGGTTAAGGCCACTGCCACAGACCCTGGCATCGCACAGGCAGTGTCGAACAAGGTGATCATCCTCAAGGATCCAAATTTATTCCATCCTACCGCCTTTACCCCCAACGCCGATAATCTCAACGACATCTTCACTGTTTTTGGCCAATATGTGGAGAGTTTTGAAATGCAGATCTTCAACCGATGGGGCGAGCTGTTGTTCACAACTGACAACATTCAAACGGGATGGGATGGCAGCTTCCGCGGCAATGCCATGCCGGAGGGAACCTATGCTTTTATCGCCCACATCACCGACCGCGCCGGGCGGACCTTCAAGCGCTCCGGGTCCGTGCTCCTGCTGCGCAAGGAGTGACGGACATTTCCCTTCTGTCCCCATTTCCCTACCTTTACACCCAGTGAAACGCAGGCATGAAGATGGTTGCACGCATTACTTAAAATCAACACTATGTTCGATATGATGAAAATGATGGGCAAAATGAAGGAAGTTCAGGCCCGTTTAAAGGAGGCACAGGACAACCTTGTGCATGTGCAGGCACATGGCGAATCCGGCGGAGGGATGGTGAAAGCCACCGTGAATGGAAAAAGGCAACTCATCGAACTCGACGTAGACCCTTCTTTACTAAAATCCGATGACAAGATCGTCTTACAGGACCTCATCATTGCAGCTGTGAACAAGGCAACGGAGGAAGCCGATATCAGGGCGAAGGAAGAGTTGCGAAAGAGCACAGAGGGTCTGCTGCCCAATATTCCAGGAATGGACTTTAGCGGTATGATGGGATGACCAGGGTTGCCGTGGTCATTTTGAATTACAATGGAGAAAAATTGCTGCCGCGGTTCTTACCCTCTGTCATTCGATATTCTCCGGAGGCGCAGATCATCGTTGCGGACAATGGCTCCTCGGATGGATCGGTCCGGATACTGCGCACCAATTTTCCACAAGTCACAATCCTGGAGCTTGGCAGGAATTTCGGCTTCTGCGGAGGTTATAATCATGCATTGCGCCAGGTCAAAGCCGACTATTATGTGCTGCTGAATTCTGACGTGGAGGTGACCGACCACTGGCTCACACCTCTATTATCCCTGTTGGACAACCGCCGTGAGATCGCGGCCGTTCAGCCAAAGATCCTTTCTTATCAGCAGCGGAATCTTTTTGAATATGCAGGAGCGGGGGGTGGTTTTCTCGATTCCCTGGGATATCCATTTTGCCGTGGACGCGTGTTTGATCACGTCGAGCAAGACCTGGGTCAATACGATGATGAAAGACCGGTGTTCTGGGCGTCAGGGGCGTGTATGATGGTCCGTTCCGACAAATTTCATGAGCACCATGGCTTTGATGAAGATTTTTTCGCCCACATGGAGGAGATCGATCTGTGCTGGAAATTAAACCGGTCGGGAAATACCGTGTACTATTGCGGAAAAAGCACGGTCTATCACCTCGGTGCAGGAACGTTGGGGTATAACCATCCGCGCAAGATCTATCTGAATTTCCGCAATGGGCTGAGTTTGATCTTTAAACATCTCAATTCTGGTGAACTGATCTATAAGCTGCCCTTTCGCATGGCGCTTGACTGGCTGGCGGCGTTGGTTTATCTTTTCAAGGGTCAGGGAGCGAACTTTGTGAGCGTACTCCGTGCCCACACCAGTTTCTTAGGGCAGACGGGGAGGCTGGTCCGCAAGCGCAGGCTGATCCGGAGGGCGTACCCTTCCTATCCCAAAACATACATCCATGGGGGCCTGATCATCGCTGATTATTATCTGCGCAAAAAAAAGTCTTTTCCGCTTCAATAATCCCAGATGGGATTGCGTTTCCGCAGGTGTTTCCGCATATTCATCACAAAGGCGAGGGCGAGATAGACAATTACAGGCGATCCAAACGTAATAAAGGACGCGTATATAAAGAACAATCTGATGCTCGACGTGGCCACTCCCAGCTTTTCCCCTAATCGGGTACATACCCCAAAGGCATACCCCTCAAAAAAATGCTGGATTCTAATTGCTAATTCATTCATAAGCATGTGTTAGGGCTTTCAACTTGCCAAAAAGTTCATTTATCGACCAAAAATCCGGCTCACAAATATAACGACGAACCGCATGCCATGTGGTGGCAGTTTTCTTATTTTTTTGACTATAATTGCAAAAAAATACACATAAGTTTACTTTTGGAACCTCTAAAATCAACATAAACAAACTCCGATGAGAAAAGTAGTTTACTCATTTTTTATTGTCGCTGCCTTAAGCCTGGCGGGCTGTACGCTGCCCAAAATGGTTAAAATGTCTAAGGATCAACAACTTACCGTAACTCCGAACCCGCTGGAGGTGCACAAAGACACGGTTAACTTTGATATGGCTGCCAACCTCCCCGTCAAAATGCTAAAGAAGGGCACTGTTTATACAGTGAACACTTTCTACAAATATGGCGAACAGGAGGTTGCCCTTGATCCAATCGCGTTTAAAGCGGAAGATTACCCGAATGCGGGTACTGAGCAACCCAAAGCAACTCAGTCCTTCTCGTTCGCTTACGCTCCTCCAATGAAAACTGGTGTGCTGGAAGTGGAAGGCGTTGCCTCGAAGGGTGAAAAGTCCAAAAGTTCAGGCAGGATGCAAGTGGCTACCGGTATCATCACGACGTCGAAACTGGTTCAGCCGGTATATTTCGCCGCCTTCTCAGACCATGGTTATAACAACCAGCCCGAGCTCGAGCCGGTGATCATCCCTGATTTCATCTTCCAGCAAGGAAGGTCCGTTCTCAGAACTTCAGAGCTCAGAAGCCCTAAGGGAAGACAACTGGACGCGTTCATCGCAGCAAAAAACGCTACGAGCACAGTCACCATTACCGGTACCCACTCTCCCGAAGGTGCCGAGCGCATCAACAGCCGTCTTTCTCCTGAACGCGCTGCCGCCATTGAAAAATACTATCGCCAGCAGATGGATAAGTACGATTATAAGCAACAGGCCGATGAGATCAAGTTCATTCTGAAACCCGTTATCCGCGACTGGAATGAATTCAAGAATGCACTGGCTGCCTACGATGGCATCACCCAGGAACAAAAATCCGAATACCTAAACATCGTCAACGGCGGCGGTACTTTCGAAAGCCAGGAAGATGCGCTGCACAGACTCTCTGGCTACAGAAACGTTTTCAGGGATGTCTATCCTAAGTTAAGAAGTGCCAAAACCGAGATCTTAGTAATGAAAGACAAGAAGACAGATGCCGAGATCTCCGTTCTTTCCAAGCAGATCACGCAGAGTCAGGTTAACACCGATACTTTGTCGCTGGAAGAGTTGATGTATGCTGCCTCCCTCACTCCTTCACTGGAGGAGAAAGCAGCCATCTATGAAGCTGCCACCAAGAAGGGAACCAACTGGCAGGCACACAACAACCTGGGCGCTGTGTACATTGCACAGGGCGTGGAAAATGCTTCCAATGCCGAGAGCCTTGCCGACAGGGCGCAGGCACAGCTTGACATCGCCGCCAGATTAAACGGTGACGCTCCTGAGGTCCATGCTAACCTCGCTTCTGTGAATATGATGAAAGGCAATCCTTACGCTGCCTACAGCCACGCGAACCAGGCCATTGGTGCCGGCTTGAGCGGAGATAATGCAGCAGGATTAAACGGCGTGAAAGGTTCCGCCGAGATCTATATGGCAAGATACCCGGAAGCCGTCCGGTCAACATCTGCTGCTACCGACAACGCCTTAAACCTCTTCAACAAAGGATTGGCACAACTGCTGAACAAAGATTACCAGAATGCCCTGACCTCCTTTAACGACGCGGCAAGCAAAGACGACAACCTTGCAGTGGCCCACTACGGCGCGGCCATCGCAGCAGCAAGATTAGGAAACAACGACGCGGTGGTAAGCCATCTTACCGAAGCCGTAACAGCGGATCCTTCCCTGAAGGAAGCCGCCTTATCGGATCTGGAGTTTTCTAAAGTCTCCTCAACTGAAAGTTTCAGAAATGCATTGAAATAAGATCCATTCCATTTGGATTAAAAGCCCTTCCGGTTCGCTCCGGAAGGGCTTTTTTATTTCCGCCTTTCGGGAATTAGGCTTTGTCATTCCCCCCTCAGAATACTATTTTTACGGACTTTACGAAACGTATGAGAGAAATTCAGTTCAGAGAAGCCCTTCGGGAGGCCATGAATGAAGAAATGAGAAG
>JBBEBN010000235.1:0-5023 GCA_040882305.1 Cyclobacteriaceae bacterium | reverse complement strand
CGCCTTTTCTTCCATGGCCCAGGACAAGATCGGACAAAGCCTGGCGCTCTACACCCTCCTGGAACAGCTTGGAGAACCACCGCCCGACACGGCAGCCTTTATGCGGCGCGCCACGGAATTCCATAACTGCATTTTCGTTGAACTGCCCAATGGAGAGTACGATTTCAGCCTGATCCGTCATTTTCTATATGACACGGCGCTTGCGATCCGATTCGAAATGCTCACCACTTCCGCTTTTCAGCCATTGGCGGAATTGTCCGCCAAGATCAGGGGAGAATTAAAATACCACACCCTGCACGCCAACACCTGGATCAAACAACTGGGATCCGCTACTCCGGAAAGTATTAGCCGTCTGCAAGCTTCACTTGACTACGCACTACCCTACGCCATGGGCATGTTTGAACCTTCCCCCTTCGAAAAAGAACTGGCTGAGGAGAAAATTTTTGAAGGAGAGGAGATCCTTCAGCGGCGATGGCAGCTGAAGACGGAGGAAATCACTAAACAGACACAACTCAACCTAAAGGCATGGAATACCGTTGAAGCCGTTACCGGAGGACGGACAGGGAAACACAGTGAACATCTCCAAAGCCTTCTGGATGAAATGTCAGAGGTTTTTAAGATCGATCCGTCGGCCGAATGGTAAGCATCAAACCCCTATCCCATGAAAACTGTAATCCGTGAACTGCGTGACATTGTAAACGCATACACGAAAAAAATCGAAGCAATCCCCGAGGCAGAATTTTCAGCAAAACCGCTGCCGCACAAGTGGAGCAAAAAGGAGGTGTTGGGACATTTGATCGATTCGGCTCAGAACAATTTACGCCGGTTCATAGTGGGACAATACGAAGCCCAGCCTCCCTTTATTGCCTACCAACAGGATTTTTGGGTTGTCTCCAACCAATACCAGCAGATGAACAAAGAGGATGTGATCCAGCTGTGGCGACTGATAAACCTCAGGATATGTGCCGTTCTGGAGAACATGCCGGTGGAAAACTACACGAAACAGTGCAATACGGGCACGCTGCATACGCTTCAATGGCTGGCGGAAGATTACGAAAAACATATGAAACATCATATCAACCAGATCATTTCAGGGTCGTTTGATGTTATCTATAAATAAACAATTATTCATGGCTGAAATAACAACGGATCGGATCTATGAGTGGCTTGAGGAGGTAAAAGATCCGGAGATACCTGTGTTATCACTCGTTGATCTCGGCGTCATTACAGGGATTACGGTCAATCACCACGATGTAAAGATCGAGATGACGCCCACGTTCGTGGGGTGTCCCGCCCTTGACATGATGCAAAGTGATATCCGGGAAGTGTTGATCAAAAAAGGAGTAAAGAAGATTGATATTGAAGTTTCGTATAAGAAACCCTGGACGTCCGACCTTATCTCTCAAAAAGGAAAACAGGCATTGAAAGAATTCGGCCTTGCCCCACCCCCGCCCCGCCAGCTGTTTGCAGAGTTGGAAGTGCTCGAACATGCCGTTTGTCCGAGATGCGGAAATTCAAATTCGGAACTTAAAAACACTTTCGGTCCCACTTTATGCAGGTCCATTCACTATTGTAATGATTGTAAAGAGGCATTTGAACAATTTAAGCCCCTGTAACGTGTTATCACGCCGCCAAAACCCATATAAACGGCAATGTGCCCGGAATTAGAAAGAGCCCTGTAATGAAAATAAACGTCTTTTTTTCGGCTTGTTCGGGTGTTGGCTTCTGCTTGCTTTTGCTGAGTGGTTGCGGCAAAAATCCCGTAAAAGAAACCAGTTTCACCAAAGCCGATTCGCTGACGGAAACGTATCTCGCGCTTCAGGACACGATGCTCCAGGTGTGGAATGGCATGATGCACGACGATAACCGCAAACTGAAGGCGATGGGCCATTTGCTTCATGAGCTGAGCGTCACCAGCCCGGAAAAACGCGATGAGCTCAACATACTGGAGCAACGTATTGAAAACCTGAAATCACTGCGATATGACCAGCAGACAATGTCCGACATGGAAGTGGTGAGCGAATACGATTTTGCCTCGAGTTCCGTGGTCACGGAGTTGATCTCGCTGGGAGAGGCGCAAAAAGAATTTGACTACAACACCACCCTTCAGAAATTAGTGGACAGCATTCGCGCCGCAGACGAACGCGTCAACAATTATCGTCAGGAATACGACCGCATTGCCTCGCGGTTTAACAGGTTCATTGAGCGCAATAAAACATGGCTGAAAGAGATCGCGCAGGATTCCGGGCTTACGAAGAAACCTCTCTTTGAGATGGCCGCCGAATAGAGACAGGATTTAGTAGAGACAAGGCATGCCTTGTCTCTACTAAATCTCATCCCCATCGTTTGGACGTCTTCCTGTCACGGTCGCGACGTTGGCCCCCAGAACTTCTTGAGGATGACGATTTTCGGATGCTTGCGCCGCCACTGCGGGTATCGGTCACTTCAATGCGCACGACCCTGCCTTTGAATTCAAAGCCGTGAAGATGGTCTTTCACGACGCCGGTATGATCTTGGTCCACCTCAAAGAAAGAGTAGGCGCCTTTCAGGTCAATGCGGCCGACTTTATCCCGGGTAATATTACTGCGATCACAGATCATCGCCAACAATTTGCCGGCATCCAGGCCGTCCATTTTGCCGAGGTTGATAAATAATCGGTCACCGGCGACCACGTGGTCACCATAATCCTTTTCGCGGCGATCGGCTTTTTCTGTTTTGTTCAGGTCGGGAGCGCCGCGATAGTAATCGAGGAAATGGTTGAACTCCAGCGCCGTAAAACGTTTGATGACCTCTTCCTTGCTGAGGTCTTTAAGTTCTTCGTACACCGTCGGAAGAAAATGGGCGATCTCATTTTCAGCAAGATGCACTTCGCGCAGGCGGTGCACGATGTTCAACACTCTTTTCTCGCATACTTCCTGCCCCGTGGGTACCGGCACCTTTTGGAAAGTGGCTTTGATCATTTTTTCGATCTGGCGGACCTTATGAAGGTCTTTTCTGGCTACCAGGGCAATGGATATTCCCGTCTTCCCTGCCCGCGCGGTACGTCCGCTCCGGTGCGTATAGAATTCAAGCTCATCGGGCATGTTCATGTGAATGACATGGGTGATGTTGCTCACATCAATTCCACGGGCGGCGACATCGGTGGCAACCAGCAACTGCAATGCCTTGCTCTTGAAGTTCTTCATCACGCGATCGCGCTGTTGTTGTGTCAGGTCACCATGCAGGGAATCCGCATTGTATCCATCTTTGATAAGGTGCTCCGCAACACGTTGCGTATCCACTTTGGTACGGCAGAAGATCACGCCGAAGATGTCAAGATTGTAATCGACAATGCGTTTCAGCGCAAGGTACCGGTCCCTTTCTTCCACCACCATGTACTGGTGTTCAATGTTCACATTACCCTGATTCTTTTCACCCACGGTTAATTCAACAGGGTGCTCCATATACGTATTAGCGATCCTGCGCACTTCCGCAGGCATGGTGGCGGAAAACAGCCAAACCCTTTTTTCTTCCGCCGTATGCGATAAAATATGGTCGATGTCTTCCTTGAAACCCATGTTCAGCATTTCATCTGCTTCATCAAGTACCAGGTACCTGATAACCCTGAGGTTGACAACACCACGGTCGAGGAGATCCATCAGACGGCCGGGTGTCGCCACAATGATGTGCGCGCCGCGTTTTATTTTCTTGATCTGGTCGGTGATGCTCGCTCCGCCGTACACCGCCACAATATTCAGCCGTTTCACACCTTTTGAAAAGTTCTCGAAATCACTGGTGATCTGTAAACAAAGTTCGCGCGTGGGAGCAAGTACCAGTGCCCGGGTGGCACGATCCTCCTCATCCATAAGCTGTATTAAAGGCAGCCCAAATGCGGCGGTCTTTCCCGTTCCTGTTTGCGCGAGTGCTACAATATCCTGCTGCCCCTGCAGCAATATCGGTATGGCTTGTAACTGTACGGGCGTCGGCGTTTCAAAGCCAAGCTTGCGCACCGATTCAAGAATTTCACTGGATAAGCCCAGTGTTTCAAAAGATTGCATGTATGATTGATCTAAAATAAGTCGCAAAGGTAAGGCAATTAATTGACAGTTCTGCAGCACTCCCTGTTTGCCATTATGGGCCTATAAGCATCCGCATATTGACGGGAATCCCCTCTTTTATTTCGTGTGAATGAGAAATCACCACATCAGCCGTTTATTCGTAAATTTGGGATGATGAAAAACCCGGCAGTAGACTGAATTTCAGTAACAGGGATCCGATGGATGTCTAAAACTCAGGTATTCTCCGATTTTATTTTCGCGCCGAAATATTCGCGGTTCATGCGCGCAATGTTTGATACACTGATTCCCTTCGGACATTCCGCTTCGCAGGCGAGTGTGTTTGTACAGGAACCAAACCCTTCTCTGTCCATCTGTTCCACCATTTTTTCCACGCGCATTTTACGCTCCGGTTGTCCCTGAGGCAACAGGGCAAGCTGCGAAACTTTCGCGCTGACGAACAACATGGCGGAGGCATTTTTGCATGCGGCGACACAGGCGCCACATCCGATACAGGCTGCAGCGTCAAAAGCCTTGTCAGCATTGGTCTTGGGAATGGGAATTTCGTTCGCATCGGGCACACCACCGGTATTGACGGAAATATAACCGCCTGCCTGCTGGATGCGCTCAAAGGCCTCGCGGCTGACAACCAGGTCCTTTATGACGGGGAAAGCTTTTGCACGCCAGGGTTCAACGGTGATGGTATCACCGTCCTTAAAACTGCGCATGTGCAACTGACAGGTCGTGGTTTGCAACGGACCATGCGGGCGGCCATTGATATACATACTGCAGGCGCCACAGATACCCTCACGGCAATCATGATCAAAGGCGATCGGCTCTTGTCCCTTCACAATAAGATCATGATTGAGAACGTCAAACACCTCCAAAAACGACATGTCTGTTGAAACGTTGCCCAGCTGATACGTCTTGAAGGCACCCTTCGAGTTCTCATCTTTTTGCCTCCAAACCTTAAGTGTAATTTTCATTTC
>JBBEBN010000234.1:0-5039 GCA_040882305.1 Cyclobacteriaceae bacterium | reverse complement strand
CCTTTTTGGAGGGTACCGAACACTTCAGGCAAAGACGAAAATTCGCGCTGAAGCAAGGTTGTGATCTCAAACCGTTCCGTCATAATATCATACAGCACGAGTTCTTTTTCTCTCGCAGCGGCAAATGCCTGTTTGAGGAGTTCAAAGCTTTCGCTGTTGATGGCCATCGGTTTGTCAGCGAATACGTTCAGCCCGGCGTCAATTGATTTTTTGATGTACTCGGTTTTTAACTTGTTATTTCCCGAGGTTACTACCACATTGCCGGGCTTCTCCGCGAGCATTTTTTCCAGGTAGTCAGGACGGGTATAAAGTTCTATCTTCCAATCGGTGGGCTCCTCAGTCCTTGTGTTGTACGCTTCGATCTTCTTCAGGTGTTCCTCAACCTCATTTCCCTCAGGCGCATAAACATAAACAACTGAATCGACGTTGTCATACGTGGATTTTTGAACCAGGGCCGAATGAAAGTGTCCTGGGTCGAGGGTGATCAATTTGATTTTTCTCTTTTCATTTTCTGAGGAAATCTCATCCTCCGATCCGGTCTTTTGGGTGGAACAGGAAACCATTGTAATCAGGATGGCCATACACATCGACGTTCTGCAGTACCGCATATTTGTTTAAAAATAGGTTTAAAAGAGGGCGAAATATAGGGAATTTTTACAGAAGGGTTCTATTGTCATACAATCCATCGTGTGTTGAATTTTAGATCCATTACACGGAGAGAAAAAAGAAGGGCACGCCTGCGTGCCCTTCTTTTACTGTATTTAATTCACTCACCACGCGCGGAAATTTCTAAACCACTATCCTCCTGTTGTCGGAACAAGGGTCCCTTCGCCAGGACCATCCACCCATTCCAGCGGCGCGATATTGCTCTCTGCTCCCGGGTAACCAGGGTTCTGGTTAAGGTGGCCGAGCGTGTTCGCATTGATGGCAGCAGCGGGGATGGGCCAAAGAACGATCCAGGGCGCAACCCTGTAGTTGTAGAATGGAGCCTTGACCTGATCCCTGTAGAATACGTTCTTCTCGATGATTCTGTCATACCAGAAATTATCCTGATGGAAATTTGTCAGACTGTAGGTCTTACCGTTGTAAGCTTGTTGTCCGGTCAGTGCGAGAATGAAGGCGATACGGGTTAATTCTGTTCTTCTTGGTTCTTCGTAATACAGCTCGCGTGCGCGCTCATCGAGGATGGTGCCGATGTTGATATCGCCGGACGCGTAAGCTGTAGCACCCGCTCTTGTCCTCACAGCGTTGACATCCGTTGCGGCGCTTCCAAGATCACCTTTCCAGAAATAGGCTTCAGCCCTTAGCAGGTAAGTTTCAGCAAGACGGAACGCATACCAGTCGCCGTGACCGCCATCAGGCGTGACGTCAGTCGGGTCAACTATAAACAACTTGTACTGAGGCCAATCGAACCATGACCTGATGGTGTCAGTACATAAAATACCGCCGCTATTGTCATACAACTGAAGGGGCTGGGCGTAGTAGGGATCACCGTCGCGCTTCAACACCGGGTTGTTATACACGAGGTCCTCCATCGTCACCCAGTTCGGATAAAGATGGCGCAGGTCGTTGGGGTCATCCCAAAGTTCGAATTGAGACCACGGAGATGGGCGGAAACGACCGATGCCTCTTCCATACATAGCCACCTGGTCTATCTCAACCGCCACACCTCCCACTTTTGCTCCCAGGGGTTGATCGGTTGTTCCCGTCTGGCCCGTTGGCGTTTTATTCTTTCCAGCACCACCCCAATAAGGAATGGCCTGGCGCATGACGCTGAGCCTTTCACTGGCACCATCTTCGGTGAGTGTTTCATTGCCGACGAAAAGCCAGATCCTTTCTTTATTCTCAGGGAGCGCCTTGTTCTCTTCCTGGTGAAGGTCCCAAATGATGTCGTGGGTAGGATCATCCTTATACGCCCCAAACCTTTGGGTCATCAGAGCGTGAATTCCATCGTTTATAACGGCATTGGCTGACGCGATAGCATCATCAAATTCCGCCAGCGCAAGATTCACCTTGGTGAGGAGATGGTTAACGGCAGCTTTATTGATGTCGCCAATCGGTGCATCGACGTTAACCCATTCCGCCGCAAATTCGAGATCCTTTTTACACTTCCTGAGGATACTCTCACGTGTGCACGAATAGAAATCCAGCTTCGGTTGCGTGATCTCTTCAAGAATCAGGGGGACATCCCCGTGCTGATGAACGAGTCGATAATAGACATTTGCGCGGTGAAAGTATGCCTTTCCCAGGATGTGATTGCGTTCTTCATCGCTTTTCCATTCCGGATAATCGATACGGGAAATCGCAGTGTTGGCATATTTGATTCTCTTATAACCTTCTGTCCAGTATCGACCGAGCTTTGTTCTGTCCGAGTTGTCCATGTTCTCCGCCGGAAGTATCTGCGCGGGCAAGTCCATGTGTACCCCCGTTTTATCCGTGGTTCCCTCTACGGCGATATCGGAAAATATACCTTCAGAAATAAACATGGGTGAGTCGCCATAGTACTCATGCCTTGCATTGCGCAGACATGCGATCAACGCGGAATTAAGTCCGTCGGCGTTAACAAAGGTGTTTTCCGGTGCATAGAATGACAACGGCTTTGGTTTAAGAAAGTCCTCCGAACACCGGGTGGTCAGAAAAACCATCATCAACGTGAGAAGTGATATTATGCTATACTTTTTCATAGCTATATTTTTAGAGCGTGAGATTAAGTTTGAAGGATATGTATGAAGGAGTATATCCGTTGTTTTCAGGGTCCATCCATGACCATCCCGGAGCCCAGACAAACGGGTTGCCGGAAACAATTGATAACCTGCAACCCTCGGCGCGGAATTTACTCAAGAAGGCGGCGGGAACGGTGTAGGTAAGTGCCACATTATCTATCCTTACAAACGAGTTGTCCTCCCATACACTAAAGCCTGTTTCATAACTGTCAATTCTTGCCCATTTATTTCCAGGGTCTTCGGGCGTCCAATATGGGACATTGTAATAGGTTGACCGGTCATAGAACGCCTCGTTGTTTCGTATGTAGGGATTGGATCTTTTGTGACCCGCATTTGAATACATCTTGATCGCAAGTTCGAAGTTCTTATAGGTCAAAACATTTCTAAATGTCAATCGGACTGGCGGTCGTGTGTACCCGAGAAATTGTTTGTCTGCGTCGGTATAGATTCCGTCACCATCGACATCCTCCAGTTTGTAATCACCCGGATCCCGTGAATAGTCATCTGCCGCGTCAGCGTCCGATTCCTGCCAGATTCCCACTGTTTTGTAATCCCATATCTCATCGACAGCATGGCCGATGAACCACTTGTTTTGAGAATCATCGACCTCTTCCCGGTCACCTGTGACTGGATCGACACGATAGTCGCCATACAAGTGCACGATCTTGCTTCTGTTGAAGGCCAGGGAGAAGTCAGTCGTCCATGTGAAACCATTACGGTTAATATTTCGGGAATTTAATCCGATCTCAAATCCACGGTTGTCGACCTGCCCCAGGTTGTCGAACACATCGAAAAATCCTGTCGGATTTGGTAACTCGCGACTGACCAACATGTCCTTGGTGGTCATTTGATACAATTCCAGGTTACCTCGGACAGTGCCATCAAAGACTGAAAAATCAACGCCCACGTTATAAGCTGCGGTGCCTTCCCATTTCAGGTTGGGGTTGGCCATGCGATCGGTGAAGAGTTGAGATACATATCCGGGGACACCACCTGTGATCATTACAAACTTTCCGGTGGCAAGCGTAGCGAATGCACTGTAGCGGTCCACCCCGCGGTTACCGTTGGTTCCATAGGATAATCTCAGTTTCAAATTGTCAACCCACTCGGCTCCAAAGAAAGCTTCCTCGCTGATCGTCCATCCGCCAGCTATAGAGAAGAAACTCGCCCTGGGATTCAATTGACCGAATGCGGAATAACCATCACGACGCCATGCAGCCGTGATATTGTACTTGTTCATTAAAGTATAATTCAAACGGGCAAGGAGCGCATCTGCCGTGCTGACCTGATCATCACTTGAGATCTCCAGGTCTTCTGCCGCGGCCTGCATACGGTGGTAGCCGAGAACATCACTTGGCAGGAATCGCTGTCGGTACATATAGTCTGACCAGGACTGATATTTCTCCGCATTTTGCACCAGCGTAACATCAAACGCATGGATGTCAAATGTTTTGTTCCATTTAAGAATATTGTTTACCTGCCACTCATTGATTGTTGTATTCCGTCTCGCGGCCCGGCCACCCTGCGGAGCCCAAAGGTCATGCGCTGAAGACCAGGACTGATAATCCCGGTTCCAGTTAAACCTCGGGATGTACTCCGATGTAAACGTAATGCCAAAGGGCAATGTAAGCCTTCCATATATTTTACTGCTCAGAGAATTGTATTTGATGAACCGGTCATGATGAGTCATTTCGAGCCAGAAGTTCGGGGCGTTGATGTAACCGGAAGGGGCAAACAGTAACGTCTGCCCATCTTCTTCATACATGGATGAATAAGGCGTATTGTAGAAGCTGGGATTGACGATGATCGGACTTTCATCGCGGAACGCAAGCTGCGTATTTGTGCCCACCGCTAACCAGTCAGTAACATCCGCCTCCAGGTTGAGGCGTGCCCGGATGGTGGAAAATTCTTCGTTGTACCGGATCCCCTCGTTGTTCGTGTATCCAAGCGAAAAATAATATGAAACCGCATCGGAGGCGCCCCCCAGGCTAACGTTATAATCCTGAGTAACTCCTGTTTGCCAGGTATACTTACTGAAATCCGTTTCCCGTTCGGCCTTGTAATTTGCGACTTCGATAGGAGCAAATCCAATACGATTCAACCAGATGTCATCCAGATCCGTTGCTGCAGTAGATCCATCGTAAGCTTTCCATTGGTCAAGTGTAACACCTGAGGGCAGGTCGTTATAGCTGTTGTAATAACCATCCCCGATGGTGATCTGGCGGCGTTCGTTGGCTTCAAACCCGTGAATTCGGCGCGCAATAAACTGCTCGCCATTCATCAGATCATAGTGTTCGGGCGAGACATAAGCCAGAC
>JBBEBN010000233.1:0-5040 GCA_040882305.1 Cyclobacteriaceae bacterium | reverse complement strand
GGAAAGAACTTCCAGATAACTTCTTTGGGCGCCGATGGGGTCATCCAGCAAAAGATAGGTTTGGGTCAGTAGCACGAAGGCGCGCTGACGCTGATCCCTGTTGAAATTATTTAGACATTCGCTAAGGATAGAAGGAACACTATGGAAATGGCCAGCTTCGTATTCCGCCGTGGCGAGGGCAATGGTTTGTTCACAATCCAACGCCTGCGCCCACCCCTGCTGCGGTATCCAAAACGCCATCAAAACGATGATCCTGTAAAGTCTCCCCATCATACTCAAAAGTCATTGATCAGCAATCCCACACAGGTCGACTCATACGAGATATCGTCCTCCCTTCCAACATATTTCACCCATTCATCCTTGGTCATGTTTCGTTTCAACTGCGGACATATTTTTTCCGCCAGAAGGGAAGGGTTGGTTGGCCACACTCTTATTTCGGACTCACTGCAGGCTGCAATGAGGTAATCAGAATTCTTTGTGAAAGCAATATCCCATACGAAACCCGCGTTGTTCTGCATGGTGATGGGGAGGTCGCCTGGATTTTCCAGCACCCACATCAGCAACCGCTTGTCCGCGCCCGCACTGGCCATCAAACCTCCATCCGGACTAAACTCAATATCATTAACCCCTGCCCTATGCCCTGAAAAATGCCGCGTTTCCTTTGTGTTAAAATCATATAACCTCACAAAACCGCGTTTGTTTTCCTTGTCCTCCCCTCCATAGGCAAGGCCATCTCCTTTCGGGGTGAAGCGAACGGTGAGCATGCGGCTCTTGTTTTCTTCCACGAGTACTTCATAAGTGTTATTCCGGAGATTCACGAGCACCACCTGTCCACTCCAGGAGGCTCCGGCAAGTGTCTTTCCATCCGGACTGATGTCGATTGCTTTAAGCTCAAAAGGAAGCGTAACGAGCACCGTTCGTGCAACGGTAACGGCGTCTATTCGCGTGAGCGTTTTACCTGAGCTTGAAACAATGAATGCCTGCTGCCCCGGAATGAATACAATATCGTTCGTAGACCCTTGCAATCCACGTGCGACAGCAGAAGGCCTGGGGGAGTTATCCTTAAGATTATAGATCTGAACAAAGGCGGAGTCGCTGCCATTCACAATATAAGTCTCATCGTTGCTTGTGGCGATGACCCTGCTTGGATATGGATTCGAGAAGGGCGTTGCCGAGCTGGTAAGCTGCGCAAAACTTCCTTTCATGATTCGTCCATCTGCTCCGGAGGTATAAAAAGCATTGTCCTGATTGCTGAGCACCAGCGATTTTATATGAACATGTGGCGGCCCTTGCGCTTTTATCGCGTTATAGGCAAGGCCATTTACTTTTGTAAGGGAACTGTAAAGACCCTCATAGATATAGGGATCGTATACCCGGCCGTCGTGTCGCCTGTGGAAATGGTATCCCTGCATGGCAAGCAATCCCGCCAGGTCACTGTCATCATTTTCCTGAACGGACTTGGCAGCCAACGATTGGGCTACTGCAAGAATGTACTGTCGGCGGGCATCATTACGGGCGGCCTCCGCGATGCTTAACTGGACCCCGATCTGTTTGCGCGCCTCGTTCGCGATTTCTGTCTGCTTCAGAGCGTTCTCGCGTTCGGTGTTTGCAAGCTCCAGCGCCTCCACCGTCCGCAGGCGTTGCTCTTCAGCTTGGGTCAACGCGTTGCCCAAGGCAACGGTGGTCTTCTGCAGGGAATCATAGTTTTCTTCCGCCCGGGTATAGTTCTCCTCCGCCTGCACCCTGTTTTCTTCAGCAATTCTACTCTGCTCAACGGCTTCAAGTCTTCGGGTCTCTGCCAGCTCCGCCTGCGTATCCGCTCTCATCATTTGGATGTAGGACAGCAAAAAGAACACAACCGCGACCACAAAACCGGCACCGAGAAAGACTGCAGTCGCGCGGGTTCTTTGAAGAACGCGGCGTTGCATCATCTCCTGGTTCTTCAATTCCGCCTCGTATGTAATGCGGCTGGTATCCAGGAATACAATCGCCCGTTCAAAAGCGTCATCATAACGCTGTGCCCACTCCCAGGTCGGCTTCTGTTTCTTCTGCCAATTGAGGGCAAGCTGCAAATCCGGGGGTCTCCACAAACCGGTCTTGCCGATCTGGTACATCGCCGCAGCATCGGAAAGACGCTTATACATCAGGGCGGATTCAAACTCATCTTCCACCCAGGTATTCAACCTCTTCCATATGCGCATCAAACTCTCGTGCGAAAGTTCGATCATGGAATCAGCATTCAGCGGCACGTTCATACCCGGCATCAACAGCGATCTTCCTGACCTCCTGAAATGATCTACAACATAGACAACATCCTCCTCTTCAGCTTCCGCGAGCTGCGCCACCAGTCCCAACCTTCCGGGACGGCGCATTCCTTTATTGTCATGGTTTTTTTCCGTGATTGTCTTGAACAGGACTTCCGCGATTTCCTTCTCACGGGTGGTCAGTTCGTCATAGGCCTCGTTGGCGTGCTGCGATAACGCTTCATGGATCCGGCCCACAGCATTGTAATGCCGGATGTCCAAAGGTTCTTCCCCTTCGCGGTTCGTCACCCAGTAATCCCAGGTCCGCATCAGCGCATGCTGCAAGATGGGAAGCTGGTCCTGGTCATTTCCCACGTCCGACAACAACCGCTTCACCAGGCGTTGCGAGATCCTCCCCCCTGCCACTGAAACAGGACCTTCAATCACCATCTTCTTTTGCTCCCGCGTCATCTGGGGAACGAGGTAGTTACTTCGGTTGATATGGTCGGTCAATCTGGGGAATACTGAACAGTTACCAATAAAATCCGACCGCATGGTCAGCGCTACATAAACGGGGACAGCCGTTTGCGCCACCGCATTCAACACGAGGTTTACATACAGCTGCGCTTCGTTGTGGGCATCGATAAATTCGGATTTTTCCCGAAAGCGCAACAATTCTTCAAACTGGTCAACGAGGAAGAAAATATTTTCGCCCGTCTGGTTCTGAAGGTACTTTGAAACCTCGATCAGTCCCAGCGGACCGCTTCTCAGAACCGAGTTGATGATCGCCTCCTGAATGTTCCTGTCAGCTTCCTCAACCCTATGGTTGCTGACGAGGTTGTCGACGATGGATTCCGCCAGATTATTCATCGGAGACGACCCCGGGCGGGTAACTACAGCGTTCCAGTTCGGACCCGTCTGCGTCATGAATCCTCCGTAAAGAACGGGGACTAGTCCGCAGTACATGAGCGATGATTTACCGCTTCCGGAGTAACCCATAACGGTGACAAAGCGGTTCAGGGAAAGTTTTAGGAGAATTTCATCGGCCTGTCCTTCGCGTCCAAAGAAAAGGTGGCATTCGTCGAGAGTAAACGGCCGCAACCCCGGAAATGGATTCCCACCCTGGAGTTCCATCGCGACGGGAGGCTCAGGTAGAGGTATGTCCAGGTCCCCGGTGTCAAGGGGTTGTTTCAACATAACGGGGTTGTTTCAACGTTGCCGATATTAAAACCTGAAAGATAACTAATGGAAGGTCATAAAACCGAAACAGCAGTCCAAGAGTTAAAAAAATCTTATCAGGTCACTTTTACCGCAAAATAATGCTGTACAAGATAGCGTAAATACCTTAAAAACAAAAGGGGCATGGCGCCCCTCTTCAGCTATGAAAACTTCTAACAGAACTACTTAACCTTTTCTACTACCGCCTTGAAAGCTTCAGGATGATTCATCGCCAGGTCTGCCAGCACTTTGCGGTTGAGGTCAATTCCTGATTTTTTCAATTTTCCCATGAATTCCGAGTAAGACAGGCCATGTTCCCTTACACCGGCGTTAATTCTCTGTATCCAAACGCCCCTGAATTCCCTTTTTTTCTGTTTGCGGTCGCGGTAAGCATATACCAACCCTTTTTCGATGGCATTTTTCGCTACCGTCCAGACATTCTTTTTACGGCCAAAGAATCCTTTGGCCAGCTTCATGATTCTCTTTCGTTTAGCCCTGGAGGCTACATTGTTTACTGATCTTGGCATTTTCTTACATTTTTTGGTCGATGGCGACCCCGACTCGTCGGGATTCTTAGTGGCCAGAAACCGGGTGAAACATTAAACCAATTAAAGTACAAGCATCGCTTTTACATTGTTCATATCCGACTTTTTGACCAGGGCCTTCTGGCCGAGCCTGCGTTTTTGCTTGGTCTCTTTCTTCGTCAGAATATGATTCTTGAAGGCGCGCTTATGCTTGATTTTTCCTGTGCCTGTAATTTTGAATCGCTTCTTTGCACCGGACTTCGTTTTTAACTTGGGCATTGTATAGAAATTAATTCATTTACTTTTTTCCAACTTTTGGCATGATCAACATACTCATTCGCTTTCCCTCAAGTTTCGGAAGGGCTTCAACCTTGCCATATTCCTCCAGTGCCTGGGCAAATTTCAGCAAAAGGATCTCGCCCCTTTCCTTATAGACGATAGATCTTCCAAAAAAGGTCACGGTCGACTTCACTTTATAGCCTTCCTGCAAAAAAGTGGCAGCATGCTTTACTTTGAAGTTAAAATCATGCTCCTCTGTATTGGGGCCAAACCGGATTTCTTTAATTACAACCTTCTGGGTTTTTGCCTTGATCTCTTTTTGCTTCTTTTTCTGCTCGTACTTGAATTTCGAGTAATCAACAACTTTGCAAACCGGAGGATCGGCATTCGGAGAAATCTCCACAAGATCCAAGCCCTGCTCCTGCGCAAGCTTTATCGCCTGATGAATCGGGTATACATCCACCTTGATATTTTCACCAACAACCCTTACACGCGGAGCAGTGATCCGCTCATTCACTTTATAAGGTTCTTCTGGTCTATAAGGACCCCTTCTGGAGGGCCTGTTAAAACTTGGTCTGCTGCTACTATTATTGATACGCGTTAATTTAAATCCAACAAAAAAACAGGGTGCAAATATCGCTTATTTTTACTCTTTCACAAACCGCACCGGGATTTTGATTTGGATTCGTCAGATTAAGGGATTTTCGGATTTGACTCCGCGCCTCTAACGCTTTCGCGAAACTGCCTCACGGAGCCCGGAATCGCTAACGGTTTTC
>JBBEBN010000232.1:0-5065 GCA_040882305.1 Cyclobacteriaceae bacterium | reverse complement strand
ATAGCGGGGCTGATGGGGCTTGCAGGCTTTTTGTTTAAGATGGCGGCGGCACCCATGCACGCCTGGGCGCCCGATGTTTATCAGGCCGCGCCCATGCCTGTAATAGCATTCCTGTCTGTAGGCCCCAAGCTTGCTGCCATCGGTATCCTTACGAAATTCGTGCTTGCCGTTCATCTTTTCGGGCAGGGTGAATTTGACTGGCAGGTGATCATCGCAGCGATCGCCATTCTCACGATCACTATTGGGAATTTCTCAGCCTTATGGCAGAAGAATCCCAAAAGGATGATGGCTTATTCTTCCATAGCACAGTCCGGTTTTTTACTGGTAGGGCTGGCGGCATTCCTGCCGCAAGGCCTGCATTTCATGCTCTTTTATGCGGCCATCTATCTTTTGATGAACTTTTCGGTTTTTGTTTACCTGTCGTGGTTTGAAAAACAGGGCATTGCCACAACGGATTCGTTTGCGGGAAAGGGAAAAGGCTTTATCTGGGCATCCATTGGTCTTACCGTTGGCCTGATCGCCCTGACAGGGATTCCGCCTACGTCTGGTTTTACGGCAAAACTCTTTATTTTCTCCAGCTTGTGGGAATCTTATGAAGAGACGCGTAAATCCTTGTTAATCTGGCTTTTAATATTCGGCTTGCTCAACACGGTCGTTTCGCTTTTTTACTATTTAAGGATACCCTATGCAGCCTTCATCAAAGCCGGTGAGCCCGCAGTGCTTCAAAAAAAGGCTTTACTTGAAAATCTTTTGGGCCTTATTCTGGTTGTATTATTGGTTACGATTTTCTTCATGCCGGGATTGTTGATGAGTTTAATTAATAGAATTACCTTTGTGCTTTAGGTTTTCTTGAAGATATAAACGACCCTGGCAGACCGTGTTTTTAACCCATTAAAATGAGCGACCAGATTCTTCATGAATGCGGGATAGCCCTTATCCGCCTCCGAAAGCCTCTTTCTTACTACATCGACAAATACGGTCCCACCTATGCCATGAACAGGATGTACATCCTCATGGAAAAGCAGCACAACAGAGGTCAGGATGGGGCAGGGGTCGCAAACATAAAAATCGATGTAGAGGCGGGGCACCGTTATATCAGTCGCTACCGATCAGTTAAGAGTCAGCCTGTCGCCGACCTCTTTAAAAAAATCGGAAAGAAATTCAGAAAGGCACAGAAAGCGGGGAAAGACAAATTCAGGGATGAGCAATGGTTGAAGGCACACGTGGCCTTTACCGGTGAGTTATGGTTGGGTCACTTGCGATATGGAACGCACGGCATGAACAGCATTGAAAATGTCCATCCATTCCTGCGGCAGAACAACTGGCGCAGCCGGAATCTGGTGATGGCTGGCAACTTCAACATGACCAATGTTGAGGAGCTTTTCGACATCCTGGTCAACCTCGGCCAACACCCGAAAGAGAAAGTGGATACGGTTACCGTGATGGAAAAAATCGGTCACTTCCTTGACGAAGAAGTTCAGGGCATCTTTGAAAAGTACAAAGGCAAATACACCAACAAGGAAATTTCGGAGATCATCGAAGACGAGTTGAATTTGCAACGCGTCTTAAAAAGGGCTTGTAAAGATTTTGACGGAGGGTACACCATGGCAGGACTCACCGGCTCAGGCTCCTCTTTTGTGGTGCGCGATCCCAACGGAATACGTCCCGCCTATTTTTATGCTGATGACGAAGTGGTGGTGGTGGCGTCAGAAAAGCCTGCCATCAAAACAGCTTTTAATGTCAACTACAATCAGATCGAGGAGGTCAAGCCCGGTCACGCGCTGATCATTTCCAAAAGTGGCGAATACACACAGCATCCTATTGTCAAATCAGGCGAAAAGACTTCCTGCAGCTTTGAGAGGATATACTTTTCCCGCGGCAACGACCCGGACATTTACAGGGAAAGGAAACAACTTGGCCACTTACTGGTACCGCAGGTGTTACAGGCCATCAATTTTGACCTGAAAAATACGGTGTTCTCCTACATTCCCAACACTGCTGAAACAGCTTTCTACGGGTTGATGGCAGGTATTGAAGATTATCTCATTAAAAGACAAAAAGAGATCATCCTGGAAGGGAAACCCACCGTCGATTCTATCGAAGAAATCATATCCTTCAGACCCCGCATTGAAAAGCTCGTGTTGAAAGACGCTAAGCTGAGAACGTTTATCACCGATGATGAGCACCGTGATGACGTGGTTGCTCATGTGTATGACACCACCTACGAGGTGATCCAAAGGAATAAAGATACCCTTGTAGTGATGGACGACTCTATCGTGCGCGGTACCACACTGGAAAAAAGTATTCTAAAAATGCTCGACCGTTTGGGTCCGAAGAAAATAGTAGTGGTCTCCTCCGCGCCTCAGATCCGTTTTCCCGACTGTTATGGAATCGATATGAGCAAGATGGGTGATTTTGTTGCCTTCAGGGCCATGATCGGCTTGTTAAAGGATCAGGGAAAAGATTATCTCCTCGGAGAGGTATACGAAAAATGTGTGCGGGCGAAAGGGCACCTGCACCAGCAGAATTATGTGAAGCTTCTTTACGATCAGTTCACCAACGAAGAACTGTCCCAGAAAATCTCCGAGATCGTTAAGCCTGTGGGTATGAAGGCGGATGTCAAGGTGGTCTTTCAGACGGTGCAGAACCTCCATAAGGCCTGTCCCCGCCATATCGGCGATTGGTATTTCACAGGAAATTATCCTACACCGGGCGGCATGAAAGTAGTGAACCGCTCGTATGTGAACTACATGGAAGGCAAACTGGTGAGGGCTTATTAATTTCATTCCGTTCAATTCCTCCGCATCTTCATAAGGCAGGCCTGTTCGTGTGTCAGTTCCTTGGGTAAAAGATGGTTCAGACAGGTTCAGAAATAGCCATATTTTCTTATTTTAGTTCACATAATCTTTCTTTATGAATTACTGGTTGGTGAAAACAGAGCCGGATTCCTATTCCTGGAACGACCTGGTAAACGATAAAAAAGCCGTTTGGGATGGTGTCAGGAACTTTCAGGCGCGGAGTCATCTGAAAAAAATGGAGAAGGGTGACATTGTTTTTATTTACCATACGGGAGATGAAAAGGCCATTATTGGTCAGGCTCAGGTAACAAAATCTGCTTATGCCGATCCAAAAGACGCTGAATGGGCGGTGGTCGAATTATCGGTGGGCAAACCGCTAAAAAAAGGGGTTTCTCTCGCACAAATAAAATCGGATAAGCGTTTATCAGATATGGTACTTGTGCGGGCATCCCGGCTGTCTGTTCAGCCGGTAAAACCCACGGAGTATGACTTAATAATCCGATTAAGTGAAGCTAAATAAACCGCAAAGATGAAGTTAAGACGATCAGAAAATACATGTAAGATAGTTCTGCTTGGATTGCTGTGGGTGTTTTCATTTTCCCCGATTGCCTTTCTGAAAGCGCAGGTTCAGCAGACAGGGCGTTATGAGATCATTCAGAAAGGTTCGGATGAATATTTTACGGTAATAAACATGGAGGAAGAGGGCCTTGCGCTGATTCGCGACAAAGATAAGTATAAGGCCAGCAAACAATTGTGGGAAATAATCATCCTGGATACGGACCTGGTGGAAAAAAGCAAGTTTGATATTGAGATCAACCAGCGTCATGTGCTGCTCGGCTATGAAATTGACAGGAACAGGTTATTCCTCTTGTTCCGCACCGGAGAGACGACAAAAAACAGCCTTGAACTTATCGAACTGAGCACGGCGGAAGGTTCGGAGACCGCAAGATATGAGATCAGTCCCGAACTTGATTTTAAAGTCACACACTTCAGTAAAGTAGGTCCCAACATCATACTGGGGGGTTATGTCACCAATGAACCGGCGATCCTTTTATACGAAACGGCGGACAAATCTATCCGGGTCATTCCTGGCTTCTTTCAGAAAGACAATGAATTGGTGGAACTGCGTGTCAACGAAAATGAGACATTCAACGCCGTGCTGATCGACCGAAGCCTTCGCACCGAACGCAAGCTCGTGTATAAGACTTTTGATGCTGCGGGAAAATTGTTGTTGGAAGATGTCGTCCCAATTGACGAGGATAAGTCACTTCAGAACAGCATCAGCAGCTCCCTGGAGAGGGAAGAATTACTTTTGCTGGGAACGTGGGGTGAAAAACAGGGAAAGCAATCCCTGGGATTTTTCTCCCTGGCGGTGGATCCTTTCTCGCAACAGAAGATCAACTATTACCATTTCGGTTCAATGGAGCATTTTCTGGATTATGTGAATCCGAAAAGAGCGGAGAAAATCAAGGAGGGTACACAGGATGCCCTCGTTGATGGCCGCAAACCTTCCTTCACCAGCTATGTGATGCCTTTTAAGATCGAAGAGACAAATGAGGGTTTCTTAATGCTGGCGGAAGTCTATAATCCGTCGAGTACCATGAGTCCTTATTACAATTCTCCGTACGGTCACCCGTATTACTCCAACCCGTATTATTACTATAATCCCTTCTGGCCCGGGTACTATCCCGGTATGCGGATGTACCGTCCGTACATGTATGGAGACCAATTCCGCAATCCTGACAACATCAAGCTTTATGAAACTGTGGTAGCGGCCTTCGACCCGTCGGGGAAACTCTTGTGGGATCAAAGCGTGGAGCTGGATGATCTAAAGCGCCCTGCATTGGAGCAAGTGTCAGATTTTTACTTTGATGATCAAAATCTCCACATTATATATAAAAAGGAATCTGAATTGAAAATAAAAACTATTTCCCTGGAGGAGGGAATGGTAGGCGAAGTGACCGAAAAAATAAAATTAAAAGGGCCCGGAGAAGAAATACGCAATGAGAAGGAACTTGAGGATGGACTTCGGCACTGGGCAGGGAATACCTTCTATTTTTGGGGGTATCATACTGTTCGCAACCCTGAAAGCAAGGAAGATAGGGTAAGAGATGTTTTCTTTATTAACAAAATCGTGGTCAACTAAAGTATTTGCGATTTGCAGCCTCATACAGGTTTCAGGGATCCTTTCCTCAACCAGTGCCCAGGTCGTGCAAAGCGGAAGGTTTGAAGTGCCCGTTTCAGGACGCACCGAATTTTTCGATATT
>JBBEBN010000231.1:3017-5084 GCA_040882305.1 Cyclobacteriaceae bacterium | reverse complement strand
TATGTTAACCTGCAGGTGAGTTGTGCTATTCGCAACTGTGAATATTTTGAGTTGTTCGTCCCGGAGGAGGAGTTCGCGTTTCCGATGAAGGGGCGGCTACCAGTAGATGAAAAAGGGTTCATCCACGTTTCCGACGAGCCGGGCGCAGGTGCGCCTCTCGACTGGGACGTTGTGGAACGATGTTGCCAGTCGTATGCTGTGAAAGATTGTTGAGTTGTTCCGGAACCAGGGCCATAAGAGATTAATATTTTGGATCATTATAAACAGATGAAGATGAGGCCTGCGATTGTAAAGTGTGCTGCTATCATATTTGCGGTTGTCATTTCAATCACATCCTGTGAAAAAAAGGATGTTGATGACGACTTCCTTGCGGCGGTCAGGCGATACGCTGATACGCTTATTGAACACGGCCGTGATGGCTATAGTGACGAATCCTCCCCGCTTTTTGCTTCGGCACTCGATCCGGAGACTTTAAAACTTCCGGAGGGAGAAATGCTGAGAGCGCTGCAGGAGCTTGACGCCAAAGATTGGGGTATCAGGAAAAACGATCGGGTACTCAGTGGGGCAAATGTCATGCATCAGGAGAATTTGTACCAGGTTCTGTATGGCTTGACGGAGCTGACCGGTGAACCCATATATGCGCGCGAGGCGGATGCATCTCTGCGCTATTTTTTCGATCATTGCCAAAGTCCCGCTACCGGGCTTTTAGTTTGGGGAGAGCACATGGGGTGGGACTTCAGAACCGACACATTGGTGCAGCACTACAATGAAATTAAACATTCGGTAGGCGAGGGCACCACGCATGAATTTTACCGGCCGTGGATATTATGGGAAAGATCATTTCATCTCAACCCCGTGGCGTGTGAGAAGTTTGCTTTCGGTCTTTGGGAGCACCAGGTCTATGATCACGGGACGGGAGATTTTTCCCGGCACGCCAGGTGGGACCGTCACCAGCCCGGTCGGAACAGCCAATATCCGCGTCACGGCGGTTTTTATATTGCCACGTGGGGGGCGGCTTACGCAGCGACCGGCGACACAGTATATCTTCAAGCCATCAAAACGATACTTGATTTTTTTGAAAGGAACAGGTCTGAAACTTCCGGAGCCATTCCGTCGGAGGTCGGCAATGCGCGGTCTCAGGGCAAGATGATGTGGCCGCACAGTAACCTTTCGCTGGCCATTGACTTGTGGGATGCATCCCGGGGCGTTCCGGACAACCTTGGTGAGCAGATGCGCAGACGGGCGCAAAAGACGGATTCCGTGTTTTTGAAAGTTCCGCACGATCTGCGTCCGGATGGGAAAGGTTTTGTTACACACGGGAACGTGCATACGCTGGCAGCGGAGGACGTAACAAACCTGGGAATGCGTGTTTACAGTGACCTGTGGGCTACGGGCTATGGGCAGGCTACTGATGCACAGGTGGCCAATGTATGTTACCTTCGATATCGTCAGAACAATCTTCCCGCTTACCGGGATCTTATTCTTGCGGCAGCCGACAGGTATATCACTTCCGAACCGGACATTGAGTTCCCGGTATATCCCGGAACGATGGGCGATGTCATCTTTCTCATGCTACAGGCCCATGAACTCACGGGAGACATCGCATATTTTAACAGGGCCGAACACTTTGGACGGATTGGAATCTCGATGTTTCTGGGCGGTAACGCATTGCCTGCCGCGAGCACACGACACAACCACTTCGAGTCCATTACCAGGGAGGATACTTTCATGATGGCGATATTGAAGTTGTCTGCCTCGAAGCAGAAGAAACAGAATGATATTTCCCTGGTATGGTGCGACCGGTAACAGATGTGAGAACAAATGAAGGTATCCAGCAAATGGACATGAAACGAACCAACTTCCGGTGGGTGATCCTCACCCTGTTGTTCTTTGCCACAACAATTAATTATATCGACCGGCAGGTGATCGGATTGCTGAAGCCTTACATTGAGAAAGACCTGGGATGGTCAGAGGCGGACTATGGTTATATCGTATCGGCTTTTCAAGTTGCTTATGGTTGCGGGTTGTTGTTAAGTGGAAGGTTGCTCGACCGGTTCGGAACACGCT
>JBBEBN010000231.1:0-3007 GCA_040882305.1 Cyclobacteriaceae bacterium | reverse complement strand
GGGTTATACGATTGCGATTGCGATCTGGAGTTTAGGCGGAATGATGCATGCCGGCGTCAGGTCGTTATTTGGTTTCGCGTCAGCACGCGCCGTTCTCGGACTCGGGGAGGCTGCCAACTTTCCCGCCTCGATCAAAACCGTGGCCGAATGGTTCCCTGTAAAAGATCGCGCGCTGGTCACCGGCATTTTCAATTCGGGCTCGTCGATCGGTGCGATAATAGCGCCGGTCATCGTAACGGCCATTACGTTATTCATGGGTTGGAAATGGGCGTTCATCGTCACCGGCGCCCTGGGATTTGTGTGGATTGTCTTCTGGTTAATCTTCTATGACACGCCCGCGAAACACAAAAAAATCAATGAACAGGAACGCAGGTACATTTTACAGGATAAACAAACCGGTGCCGGTGAGGTGATCGGGTGGGGTAAGTTGCTGAGGCTCCGGACAACGTATGCGATCTGTATGACGCGGGTCACTACGGACTGGGTTTGGTGGTTTTTTCTGTATTGGGCCCCAGACTTTTTGAACAAGACCCAGGGGGTGGACCTTAAAGGATCCGTCCTTCCACTTATTGTGATATATGGCATGGCGGGGCTTGGTGGCATACTGGGCGGTGGAATATCGTCCGCCCTTATCAGGTCCAACAGGTCCGTTGACTATTCGCGAAAAACCGCCATCCTTATTTGTGGTTTGCTTGCCGTACCGCTTTTCTTCGCTGCCAGCACAAATAGCCTTTGGGTTGCGATCGCGCTGATCGGTTTGGCCGGAGCAGGGCATTCCGGATTTGCTTCAAACATCTTCACGGTGATATCGGACCTATATCCCAAGAACGCCGTTGCCACCATGACGGGCATTTCCGGTTTTGCCGGCGCCATGGGCGGGGCACTGGCTGCATCCTTTGTCGGACTTGTATTGGAAATAACCGGAAGCTACATGATCGTTTTCGCATGCGCCAGCAGCATGTATCTGCTGGCCTGGGCCATTCTTCGTTTCTTCGTGCCTGTCATTAAACCGTTGAATTTTTCGAACCAAAATCCAGCATGATGCAACCTTTTATCCATGAGAATTTCCTGTTGACCAATCCATACTCGGAAAGGCTCTACCACGATTATGCGGCAAATCTGCCGATCATTGACTTTCACAATCATCTTGTCCCGAAAGACATTGCGGAAGACAGAATCTTCGGCGACATCAGCAAGCTTTGGCTCGAGGGCGATCACTACAAGTGGCGGGCAATGCGCGCGAGCGGGATCAACGAAGAATATATTACCGGGCAGGGAAGCGATTGGGAAAAATTCTGGAACTGGTCGGTTACGGTTCCTAAAACCCTGCGCAGTCCCCTTTACCACTGGACGCACCTGGAACTCAACCGGTACTTCGGCGTGGATAAACTGTTGAACGAAAAATCCGCGCGCGAAATATACGATCACTGTAACGCGCAAGCCGCTACCCCGCAGTTTTCGGTTAAGAATCTGCTTCGGAAAATGAACGTGGAATACTTGTGCACCTCGGAAGATCCAACCTGCACGCTGGAATGGCACAAAAAGATCAGGGGCGACTTTGAGATCGAGGTAGGCGCCGCATTCAGGCCTGACCCTGTGCTGGCGATCAACAATGGACCCCTATTCAGGAATTATATGGAGGCGCTGGGTGATGCTACCGGTTTGGAAATTGACTCGTACAAGCCCTTGTGTCAGGCGCTGGAAAACCGCCATGAATACTTTCACGGTTTTGGTACCCGTCTTTCGGACATCGCACTCGACTGGTTTACTTTTTCTGCGATCAGCGATCGCGACGCTGACAGGATATTCAGGAAGGTGATTTCAGGGAAGGCGATCAGCCAATTGGAATGCAATGGTTTCAGGACAACTATGCTTACCTTCCTTTGCGAACTCAATGACGATAGGGGATGGGTGCAGCAATTCCACATGGGCGCATTACGTAGTGTCAACACCAGAAGCACCGCGGACATCGGCGCCGCCTGCGGATTTGACGCCATGAACGATGTGACCTATGTTGGCGACGTTGCAAAATTGCTGGACAGTCTTGAAATGCGAAAGAAACTAGCAAGAAGTATTTTCTTCAACCTGAATCCCCGCGACAATGCCGCCGTGCTGACTCTCATAAATTCATTCAATGATGGCCTGGTGGAAGGGAAGATGCAGTATGGGCCACCGTGGTGGTTCCTGGACCAGAAAGAGGGTATCGAAACGCAGCTGAACGATCTCTCTTCATACGGCGTGTTGGGCAATTTTATTGGAATGCTAACCGATTCAAGAAGTTTTCTCTCATTTCCGCGTCACGAATATTTCAGGCGGATTCTTTGTGACGTCCTGGGAAAAGACATTAAGGCGGGATTGATCCCGTTCGATGAAGGTTTGTTGAAGGCCACGGTCGAAAACATTTGCTATTTCAATGTCAAGCGATATCTGTGTATCAGAAATGAAGCGCTCGTCCAATAAACTATCGGTGGAATAAGTTTTAACTGAATCAGACGTTAATATGAAATTGAAAGCTTTTTCACTTGAAGATAAAGTGGCATTGATCACCGGTGGTGGATCGGGTATCGGCCTGGGAATTGCCCGCACGTTCATTGAGTCCGGTGCGAAAGTAGTGATTACCGGCCGCCGGGAGAATGTGTTGAAGAAAGCAACGGAGGAGCTGGGCGATCGATCCCATTATGTTGTAAATGATATTACCAATTTTGATTCGTTTCCTTCGATCATCGAATGTATAGAAGCAACGCATGGCAAAATTGACATCCTGGTGAACAACGCCGGGGTGCATTTAAAGAAGAATGCCCAGGACACTTCGGATGCTGATTTTTTTAAGGTTATCAACACAAATCTGTTAAGTGTCTTCAGCCTGACCAGGGTCTGCGCAGAGAAAATGCTGGAACGGAAAAGCGGTTGTATTTTGATGATCAGTTCCATGACGGCGTTCTTCGGCATGGATCGCGTAGTTGCCTACAGCGTATCGAAAACAGCGTTGACCGGTTTGATCAACAGT
>JBBEBN010000230.1:0-5090 GCA_040882305.1 Cyclobacteriaceae bacterium | reverse complement strand
AACGGTTGGAATATCCTTCGGAAGCTCCTCTTTAAGGGCCTGGATCAGTTCTTCATCCAGCATATCCGCCTTGCTAACAGCAAGCAATCTTTTCTTGTCAAGCAACTCGGGATTATATTTCCGCAATTCATTCAATAATACATCATACTCAGTTCGGATGTCCCGGGAGTCAGCCGGCACCATAAAAAGCAACAATGGATTCCGCTCAATGTGCCGGAGAAATCTTATACCCAATCCTTTTCCCTCTGAGGCGCCCTCAATGATGCCGGGTATATCAGCCATTACAAAAGATAGCCCCTCTCGATAGGCTACCACGCCAAGATTTGGCGTGAGCGTTGTGAAGGCGTAATCGGCAATTTTAGGCCTTGCAGCCGATACTACCGACAATAAAGTGGATTTTCCTGCATTGGGAAAACCTACCAGGCCAACATCAGCCAGTAGTTTTAATTCCAGCACGATCCACTCTTCGTTGCCTGGCTCACCTGGCTGCGCATGGGTAGGCGCGCGGTTGGTAGGCGTCGCAAAATGTGCGTTGCCTTTTCCGCCTCTTCCCCCGGGCGTGAGAATGTGCTCTTCACCGTCTGCATTGATCTCACGGATCACCTGGCCTGTACCGGCATGTCTGGCAACTGTTCCCAGCGGGACCTCGATGATCTCATCCTTGCCGTCTGCACCGGTCCGATCCTGTTCTTCACCGGGCGCCCCTGGTGTCGCGATCACATGTTTCCGGTATTTAAGGTGCAACAGTGTCCATAACTGCGAATTGCCGCGCAAGACTACATCGCCTCCCTTCCCTCCATTGCCGCCGTCGGGACCGCCATGAGGCGTGAGTTTTTCCCGGTGGAAATGAACACATCCAGCCCCTCCGTGACCGGAGCGGGAATTGAATTTCACATAATCAATGAAGTTGGGAGAAGACACGCGCAAATTTTAAACCAGCAAACTCTTATCTATCTCAACACAAATGTTCTTAAAAATGTCTTCCACCTCTCCAACACCGATCACCGCTGAGTACTTGTTTTGCATTTTATAATATCCTGCAACAGCGGCTGTTTCCGCCTTGTATACTGCGATCCTGTTTTCAATTACGGCGGGCTTTGCATCGTCCGGCCTGTTCTCTTTAACGGCGCGGTCAGCCAGGCGTTTTCTAAGTTCGTCCTCCGGGACCATTAGCTCAACCAATACTTTGATGGGCGCACGCTTCTTACCTAAAAGATCATCGAGGGCTTCTGCCTGGGCGATGGTTCTGGGAAAGCCGTCGAAAATAATGCCGCTGATCGTGCCGCTGTTGCTGATCTTGTCGTCCATCATGTCAATAACCACTTTGTCCGGAACGAGATTACCCTTGTCCATAAATTCCTTTGCCAGCTTACCAAGGGGTGTACCCTCCTTTAAATGTTTTCTGAAAAGGTCACCCGTGGAAATGTGGGTGAGAGAATACTTCTCGATGAGCTTTGCACTTTGTGTGCCTTTTCCAGCACCCGGAGGGCCGAAGAGTATGAGGTTGGTCATTCTACTGATAAGATTTTAGGTTGTAGTTTTTGGTTTCTAAAATATCTTTTAATTAAGGGCATCAACATGTGTTTGTCTAATGAGTGAATCAAAGTTGCTCTTGGCATCATGTCGGCTAGATCAATTCCTCACCGCCTGAAACAGCTGTCTGTAATTTCTGCCCAAACCATCATAATCCAGACCATAACCCAGCACAAATTCAGTGTCAATATCGAAACCAGTGAATTTTACCCGGATGCCTTTCTCCCGGGCAGGTCTTTTTCGAAGCAGGGACACGACCTCTACGGTACGCGTTCCCAAACTATTCAATTCCGCTATTATTTTTTGAAGTGTAAGCCCCGTATCCACAATGTCTTCAACGATGACGATATCCTGGTTGAACAGACTTTCATCCAGACCAATGAGTGTCTTAAACTGACCGGTGCTGCCCATTCCTTCATACGAAGAGATCTTGACGAAAGAAACCCTGCAGGGAATACTGATATCCTTCAGAAGATCTGCGGCGAACATAAAGGAACCGTTGAGCACGGGAAGAAAAACAGGTGTTTTTCCTTCATAGAAATGACTTATTTCCGAAGCTAACGATTGGATTTTATGCTGTATCTGTTCCGCGCTGATGAATTCAGTGAACTCTTTTTCTTTAATCTTCATGCCTCGTTGAATTGGGGAGGCAAAGATAAACAATTAGTTAAATCCTCCTGCACAAAAAAGATTCCTCCCGGGCAAAGTTATTTTTCCTGTACATCCACTGGACCCTGGTGAAATCAGGAAAATCTACGGTTTCGCCCCTCGGGCCAATGGAAGTTTCGGAAAGTGGCGTGATAAAATTGAAGAAAAACCTAAGCCAGGGAATTTACAGGTCTTTCATAAGCCACCCATATAAATCGATCATGCTTTTCATATCCTGTTTATAAACTTTTTCTTTTGGCGTATGGGGATATTGCTGGGGCGACCCGACAAAACACCAGTCAAAAGGATAGGGTGAGGTCTGCAGTTCGCGACCATCACTGGAACCCATGCCCTCCACCTCCAGTTGAAAATTCACTTTCCGCTTGCGGGCAATTTCGATGATGCGGTTAACATACGAGCGCCGGGGAATGTTCCGGTCGCGCATGGAAATCGCTACACCTTTCATGGGTAATACGCCGTCAGTGATCCAGGTGATATCTGCGATGAGGGCCTGCCTTATCTTCCACTGCTCATAAATGAATTTCGCGAGGTAAGGCACGGAACCGCCACCGTGCTCCTCCCAGCAGCTAAAGACAATAACACCGTCTTTCACAGTCTCCGCCACCTTCAAGGCGGTATACAGGCCGAGCCTGTTATCGATGTAAGCGGATTCAATGGCATTTCGGCTCTCGTGGAAGTTGACCTGATAGGTCAGCGTTGTTCCGCGTTCAATCAGTCTGGCGAATTTATAAAGCGCATGATTATCCTGATCGTATTCCAGCGTACATTCTATGGGCCCTAGGGAATCGCGGCCCACCAGCACGGTGCCCGATTCGGCGTCAGGGCCGCCAATGGGCAATAACTGATTTCCGTATCGGACAGTAAACCCGATGGTGTCCATGTGGGCGAAGATCGCCGTGCGGGGTTTGCCGAATCTGAGGATGATGGAATCCTGGAAGTCATCTCCGCAATAGATCTCAGGCTGTGTATTCCAGTGCTTTTTTTCTTTCTCAACGTACCGCAACAGAAATTCCGCCATGTTCCTTTCCTCTCCCGAAGGCGCATGGATCTCACAAAGTTCTTTCAATAGTTTCATACTGTATCGACCGGTTTTACCGTCTTTTCAAAAATCCCGGAATTAGTTCTTTCCGCAACTTTATTCTAAATTTTCATAGTAAAAAAATACCATGGATAATAACCTTTTTAATCTCAGCGAGAAGCGCTCGGTAGCCAATCAATTTCTATTTGAATTGCGTGACGAGGCCCTCCAAAAGGACCGGATGCGGTTCAGAAGAAACCTGGAGCGTCTGGGTGAAATACTCGCGTATGAAATTTCCAAAAAACTGCCGTATGAATCAAAGGCAGTAAAAACCCCGTTGGGACAGTTGTCCATAGAGATCTTAAGTCAAAACCCCGTCCTCATAACCATTCTCAGGGCCGGCCTGCCATTCCACCATGGGTTTCTGAATGTTTTTGACCAGTCCGACAGTGGTTTTATCGGTGCCTGGCGAAATGAGCATGCGAAGAACGTGAAAGTAAGTGTTGATTACGTCTCTCTTCCTGCCGTCGATGGAAGGCCGGTGATACTGATTGATCCTATGCTGGCAACGGGTCAATCGCTCTTAAATGCGGAGAAACAGTTGTTGCTGAAGGGAACACCTTCGCATTTATTTATTGTTTCAGTGGTGGCGGCGCCGGAGGGCATCAAACTGTTAGAAGAAAACATTACTTTGCCACACTCACTATGGACCTGCGCCCTGGATGAAAAACTAAATTCCACGTTTTATATCGTTCCGGGTTTAGGCGATGCAGGGGATTTATGCTATGGTGTCAAGGAGTAACGGCTCAGGATTCTTTATGTAGTAAACTATGTTGCAGGAAATTCTAAAGGCTATTCTCATCTATTTTTCCTGTATGCTGAAGTTCATATTGGGCCCTACCGGGGGATATGCGGCGGGCCTTAGCCTGATGACTACCATCCTGACAACAGTGGCTGGAATGATGACCGTTGTCTTTGTGTTTACCTTTTTCGGAAACTGGATCCGCATCAACGTTTTCGGAAGATTTAAAAAAAGAAAAGTCAATCTGAAAAGGGCGGCAAGGTTTGAAAAACTCTGGAGTCGTTATGGCCTGGCGGGTGTTGCATTGTTGACGCCGATCATTCTTACCCCCATTGGAGGAACGCTGCTGGCGATCAGTTCCGGCGGCCCCAGGGACAAGATCATATTTTACATGTTTATCAGTGCCTCGTTCTGGTCTGTGGTGTTCAGTATTGCGATCTATTTTTTCGGCAACGAGGTGTTACCTGAATTTTTGTTACCGGAAAAGAACCTGAAGTAACCTCTTGAGGTCCTAATGTTCGTTGTGCTCGTCTGGTTTCTCATCCGGCAGGATCTCAATATCACGGATGAGTACCCGTTTGGCAATCTTTTGACCAGTTGGCGTCATGGCCAGTCCGCCCAGGGCGGTTTCTTTGTAGCGTGTTTCCATGCTGGCTCCGATCTCACCCATGGCCTCGACGACTTCGTCAACTGGTATTACGCTGCTTACATCAGCTAACGCGATCTGGGCAGAACTGTTTGCAATGGCTGCAGCGCTCGCATTCCGAACGACGCACGGAACCTCAACCAGCCCGGCCACCGGATCACAAACTAATCCCAGCATACACTGGACTGTGATAGCGATAGCGTTTAACATCTGCCCGGTTGTGCCATCAAGGCAAAATACGATCGCTGCCGAACCCATGGCTGCGGCTGTTCCAGTTTCAGCCTGGCAACCTCCCACAGCTCCGGCGATCGATGCTTTTTGCTCCATGATGAGAGCAGTACCTGCGGCAATCAACATCGCATCCAGTATCTTCTTGTCGTCAATCTTATGGATATCCTGAAGGGTATACAATACACCGGGCA
>JBBEBN010000229.1:0-5108 GCA_040882305.1 Cyclobacteriaceae bacterium | reverse complement strand
AAATAGCGCAACTTCGAACTTCAAACTTCGGACTACCTACTGCCTCACCGTCGTCGTGGTTGTTTCGCCACTGGACTGGTCATTCTCTTGCGGCTGGCTGGCGAGCATGATGCGTATTTTGCGTCTGTACAACATCTGAAGGAAAGTTTCCGGCGGAGGTGCGCTCAGGGTATCGGCCTGGATGATGGAGTCACGTTGCCACACGGTTTTCTCAATGTTCTTCAGCAGGCTGTCATCCAGTTCATACAAGTCGCAATTGAGCCTGCGTTTCAGTTGATAGGGCAGTGGCTCAAACGTCGCATTCGAAATTTCCGAATAGCCTTCATCTTTATTCACCTGTTCCAGGAAATAAGCCGCCATCGGTAAAGCGGTGTTGGATCCCTGACCTAAATAAGTACTGCGGAACCGGATGCGCGGATCGTCGGCGCCCACCCATGACGCGATCACCAGCCCGGGCGTTACCGCCATAAACCATCCGTCAGCGTTGTCCTGGGTAGTGCCGGTTTTTCCCGCCACATCATTCAGAATATGGTATCGCCAGCGCAACCTGGAGGCTGTACCTTCCTGTACCACTCCTTGCAGCATGTGCCGCACGAGCTGTGCCGTTTCCGCCGAGAGCGCCGGTTCATCGGAAGACTTCGGTTTAAAATTCCGGTACACCTTCCCCCTGCGATCCTGAATGGACTGAATAAAGTAAGGATAAACGGATTTGCCATTGTTAGCAAGCGCCGAATAAGCTCCAGCCATCTCCATCATGGAAATAGAAGCCGACCCGAGAGAAATAGAGGCATCAACGGGCAGTTCACTCCTGATCCCCAACCTGCGCGCAAGCCGAATTGTGTTTTCTATACCTGCGCGTTGTATCAACTTCACTGATATCGTATTCACAGAGTAAGCAAGCGCACCGCGCATTGTATAATTGACATCATAATCGTATTGGGAATTTCGGGGCGTCCAGGGTTCGCCTTCTTCATTGATGTAGGTTTGTTTTTCTGCAGAGAACAATTCGCAAGGCTGTATCCCTTTCTCGATGGCCATGGCGAAAACGAAAGGTTTAAAGATGGAGCCGACCTGGCGCTTCGTTGTCTCACGCACGTGGTCATACTGGAAAAAATCATGGTTGATCCCTCCTACCCAGGCCTGGACCTGGCCGGTGGCCGGCTCCATCGCAAGAAAGCCTGCGTTGAGATATTGAAGATGGTGTTTAATGGAGTCCAGCGGGCTCGCTTCCACCTCCTTCTCCCCTTCCCATGTGAACAACCTCATGGGTATACGCGTATGGAACACTTCCATTATGGCTTCCTCGGAAAGACCCTCTTCCGCGAGCGCCTTGTACCGACGGGACCTTCTTATGGCATCGCTGATGATCTCTTCTCTTCCCTGCCACGGTTTTACTTTTCCCCAGTGATCAAAGAACACGTTCTGAATATCAGCCATCTGACGTGACACGGCTTTCTCAGCATATTGCTGCAGTCTGGAATCAATGGTCGTATATATCTTCAGCCCGTCCGTATAGAGATTATAGGGAGTGCCGTCCGGTTTTTTATGGTTCTCACACCATTTCATCAATTCGGCTTTCACATGTTCCCTGAAATAAGGAGCCAGTCCTTCATGGAAAGTTGTGTTCTGATATTGAAGTTCAACCGGCTTCTTCTTCAGCGAGTCTGCCGTCCCTTTCGCAAGAAGATCATAGCGCACCATCTGGGAGAACACAATATTACGCCGGTCGCGCGCCCTGGCGGGAAATAATCTTGGATTGTAGTAATGCGTCGCTTTCAACATTCCAACCAGCACACCTGCCTGCCCTAGGGTGAGTTCTTTACTGGTTGTGGAGAAGAATCGTTTCGCGGCGGCCTGTATCCCGTACGTATTGTCCGCGAAAGGGATCGTGTTCAGGTAAAGTGCGAGGATATCTTCCTTCGTGTAGATCCCTTCCATCCGGAGGGCGATGATCGCTTCCCGGAATTTATTGATCAGCATGGAAGCCATCCAGTAGGATTTTCTCGGAAAGAGGTTTTTCGCAAGTTGTTGCGTGATCGTGCTGCCTCCACCGGAACTTTCGTCCTGCAACAAAATGGTTTTTACAAATACCCTCACCAGGCTGCGGTAATCAATACCATTGTGACCATAAAAACGGATGTCCTCCGTCGCGATCAGCGCAGCGATCAAATCCGGCGAAATGTCTTCAAACTTGATTTCTGTGCGGTCCTGGATGAAATAGCGTCCGAGCAAAAGACTGTCGGCACTGTATACCTCGGAGGCTACCGCATTCTTGATGGTGGATAACTCCCTCGGCGACGGTGTCTGTGTCAGGATGAATACGAAAAAACCCAGCAGCAGTAAAGAGATAACGCTGAAGGAATTTACTGCGTATTTCACTTTGCGGTGGCGGAGAAAATAAATGTTCAACCTGCTGTAGATCGTCCTTATTTTCAGCAACATCCGACTTACATAGGAAGAAGGCATGATCTCCCGGAAAGCCGGAGTCTTAAGACCTTTAAAATCAGCAACCTGGATACGCCTTAAATGACGGAACCGTAAACGTTGTATTCTCCTTTTTATTTTTCTGATCAGTTCCTGCATATCTCTAACCCACAACCGCGCTAGATTAAAAAATAGCGTACCCGGTCAACCGCTGATTGCCGCTACACAATTTTTTAATTCTCAATTCTTTGCCATAGGCATGGCTATGCCACAATTCTGCAAAGGGGACGTTACACAAAAGCTTCTCTAAAACGTGTACGCTGGTTCGGGAAACTTGCGGAGAAATGGTTTTCAATCCTTTGCATTGGGAAAACCGATGATGGAAGCCATGATGGAATGAGTTGTCACACGAAGGATGGACCCGCTGGTTGAACGGCTCATCGGGAATGTGAGGCAGTGCGGATGAAATTACTCATCCAAAAAAAAACGTGTCCTGCAACCGGCCATGGCGCAAGGACACGTTTTAAGTTAAATAATTTCTTCTCCCTACTGTTTAACCAACGAGAGGGTTACGGTAAGTACAAACTGACCAGTGGTAGATTGTTTGGTGATCGTTCCTTCAAGAGTCATTGAAGTGTCAGTAGCCTCGCCGTTAATGACAAGGATATTCTGATTGGTAGTAACACCAACGGACTGTTCAATGTCAATAATGCTTACGGATCCGGCGTCAATGGTATAATTGAACACGTCCTCCTTGTTGTATCCTTCGACGTCCATTTCAAATGAGCCTTTTGCACCGCCATCCACAAAATAGAAAGCGCCGGCATTTTCCTTCGTTCCATTTTTAAAGGTCTGGCCACTAGTGGTTTGGTCGATCAGCATGTATTCAACAGAAGCTATATTCCATTTAGCGCCTTCGTGGGTGACATCAGCGTCGCCCTTTCTTTTTACCTCATCCTCGGAACACGAAAAAGTGCCCGCAGAAATAAGCGCCAGAAAAAAGAAAAACATTTTTGATTTCATAGATTTTAAGGGGTTTGTTAGCCAAAGTTTGGATATTTCCATATGAATAAAAATTGATTTCAGAAAGTAACCTTACACGCGAACTGATTGATAATGAACTCATTAAAAGCGGCAATAACCAGGCCAGAACCCCGACCGAACGCGCCGATTCGGGCCGGGCGGGCATAAGAGGCCCATCTGCCAGTTTTTGTGCATTTTTGGGCATGTGCACCATCGATCGGCACAGAGATTGATTTGCCAAAGGAGAGTCAAAAAATACCTATGGAGAGCCTTAGATGCATTGCAGGAGCCTTCAGGGGAGCTTTTGGTCTGCTGGAGCGTAATGATCCGCTCATTTTATGCTCATCCACGGCGTTTTTTGCCACTTTCTCCCTGTCACCCATACTTCTGCTCCTGGCGGACCTGTTCAGCATTTACTTCCGCTCCGGCGAGATTGGCCGCCAGATGTTTCAGGTAATTGGTTCCACATTTGGAACGGCAGCCGCCCGTGACATTGAAAAGATCGTCAACAACTTTATGGAACTTGAGAGTGGTTGGCTCATCACCCTGGGAAGCTCGATCTTCTTCCTCTTTGTGGCGACGACACTGCTTTCCATAGTGAAAAAATCGATCCACAAGCTATGGCGAATCCGCAGCAAACCGGAATGGCATCTACGCTACGTCGGTTGGGAACGGGGAACGGCGGTTCTTCTGATCTTTTACACTGGCTTGTTGCTGTTGCTCTCGATTTTTGTGGACACAGGGCTTGCCGTTTCCCTGGATTACCTGCAAACTATCTGGCCGGCCGTCGCCGTCGCGTCGGTCCAGATCCTGAACGTAGTTTTTTCCGTCGCTGTGGTCACCATATGGTTTGCGATTGTTTTCAAAATACTACCGGAGGCTCATGTGAAATGGGAGGTTGCATTTGTCGGAGGATTTTTAACTGGTATTTTATTTAGTGTCGGTCAGTTTCTATTGGGAAAAGTGCTCATTCACGCGCGGCTGGCCTCCATATTTGGCGCGACGACTTCGCTTGCGCTGATCCTCCTGTTTATCTTTTACTGTTCATTTATTCTGTATTTCGGCGCTGCCTTCACGTACGAATACGCCCTGAAAACTGATCAGCGGATCAAGACGAGCAAACATTCGCAGCTGTATGAGGAGAAGATCCTGGAAAGCAGCGACATGAGCGGTGATCTGTGAGATAGTCAGTTGTGAGGTGAGCCTGCCTGCCCTACACTGGCCTGTGCGCAGGCAGGCAGGTGTGGGTCTGCTACCGAAAGCTTGCGGGCAGGTACGGGCCAGATCAAGCGCGGGCCGCCGACGCTCACGGCTTAGGGGGGATGCTTGGCCTCACCTCGATCTTGCTGGGCAAGGTACGGGGATGCATGCGCAGGAGGTCGGCTACCATCTCCCCAAGGTCCTCAGGCTGGATCTTCCAGGCGTCTTGTGGTGAAGGCTGGTGGTTATTGAAATATGTCGCCACAGAACCCGGCATAATGGTGGTGACCTTGACCCCATCCTGGCGCACATCGAGCATCATCGCCTGCGTGAATCCCACAAGCCCGAACTTGCTTGCGTTATAAGCGGAACCCCCAGCGAAGAAGTTGGTGCCTGCGAGGCTCGCCATGGTAATGATATATCCCTTCGATTTCTTCAATGCATTCAGCGATGCCTTCACA
>JBBEBN010000228.1:0-32038 GCA_040882305.1 Cyclobacteriaceae bacterium | reverse complement strand
CCACGCCCACTTTGCTGGCGGCCGGCACCCGTAAATTGAACCAATCGACAAATGCGCGGGATGCGCGTTCCATCAGATCAATGGACAGTATGGGCTCCTGCTGAATGGTGTATGCATCCAGTTCGCGAATTTGTTTTGTATTGAGGATCCTCATGAAGCTATGATACAAAGACGAAAATTAATTTCATCTGTCCACCTCGCCCATCACCACGTCGATGGTTCCTATGATGGCAATAAGATCGGCGATAAGAACCCCTTTTGCAATTTCGGGCAACACCGACAGGTTCACAAACGAACAGGATCGGCACTTGCAACGGAAGGGTACATCGCTCTTTCCATCCGCCCGGAAAAAGAATCCGAGCTCGCCTTTGGGTGTTTCGCCGCGAATATAGAAGTCCTGCGCCGTTGGCCGTATCTTTTTTGGGAGGAGAGCCTGAGGATCAAAATCGGGCGTGCGCTTGTGATCGGTGGTAAGTCTCGCGAGACATTGCTCCACAATCTTCACGCTTTCGTGGATCTCCTGCATGCGCACCCACGTGCGGTCCCAGCAGTCGCCTACTGCCCCCATTTTTCCCTCACCGATGGGGACGTCAAAATCCAGTTCAGGATAAACGGAATAACCGTCTACCCTCCGCAGATCAAAGCGCAAACCGGAACCGCGTAACATCGGCCCCGTCACTCCGCAGTTGACGGCAAGGTCGAGCGGCAAAACACCGACATTCGCCGTGCGGTCAACAAAGATCTTATTGTTGATGAGGATGGTTTCAAGCTCTTCCAGCTTTGGCTTAATGTATTTAAGGAACTCTTTGCAGCGATCTTCAAAGTTCACGGGAAGGTCGTAGAACAATCCTCCTATCCATATATAATTATAGAGCAACCTTGCTCCACTGGCCCACTCAAGCAACCGCAGGATATGTTCCCGGTCTCGCATGATCCAGAAGAAAGGCGTGAAGGCGCCGATATCCATACCATAAGTTCCGATGGCGATAAAGTGGGATCCGATCCTGTTGAGCTCGGCCATGAGTACACGAATGTATTCCACCCGCTTCGGAATTTGCTCAGCGATGCCCAGCATGCGCTCGACGCCCATCGCGTATACATGCTCGCAGTTCATCGCAGCAACATAATCCAGCCTGTCGACAAATGGGATGACCTGATTATAGGGCAGATTTTCGGCGTGTTTTTCGAAACAACGGTGCAGGTATCCGATATGAGGCGCGACTTCCCGGACAATTTCCCCGTCCATCAATACTTCCAGCCTTAGCACCCCATGCGTTGATGGATGCTGCGGCCCGAGATTGATGATCATCTCCTCCGAACGCAGATCCTCTGCCCTGAATTTGTTCGGTTCGGAGAGCAGTAGCCCTTCCGGATGATATTGATATTGAACTTTGTCTGCTGACATCAGTATTCAACTTTAACGTCGCGGTAATACTCCTGATGCTTATAATCTTTCCGCAAGGGATGTCCCGTCCAGTCTGCGGGAAGTAAAATTCTGCGAAGATCCGGATGCCCACTGAATTTTATTCCAAACATATCATAGGCCTCCCGCTCATGCCAGTTAGCGGTTTTCCAGATGTCCTGTACGGAATCCACTTCCGCCTGATCGCGCGGAACCATCACTTTCAAAGCCAGATGATGGTTGAAGGGAATAGAATATAAGTTGTATATCAACTCCAGGGTGCCTGCTTCCAGCCCGTTATCCACAACAGAAATGCAGGAAAGCATGTCGAAGAAAACAGATTCATGCTCGCGAAGGCTTGCACAAACCTTCTTCAGATCGCCCTCATGGATCTTCACCCCTTTCGGCGTCATCGCCTTATCCGCCACAGGTTCACCATTAGTGCAACTTTCCTTTACAAACAAATACAGTTGATCAAACGATTGCATCCGTTCTTACTTCTTACTTCTTACTTCTTACTTCTCACTTATTACTTCTTACTTCTTACTAATCACCCCCATGAGTCGTTCAATGCCTTTTGGCGCGACAACAGTTTCCTTCCGGATCTTTTCCTGAAGTTTCAAAAAGCCGCCGATCAGCGCCTCCGGCCTTGGCGGGCAACCCGGAACATAAATGTCAACGGGAATGATTCTCTCAACGCCCTTCACCACGTGATAGCCATGCTGCCAGTACGGACCTCCGCAGTTTGCACAGGACCCCATGGAAATCACATAGCGCGGTTCGGCCATCTGTTCGTAAAGCCTCTTGATCCTTTCGGCCATTTTGAAAGTGACGGTGCCTGCCACGATCATCACATCCGCCTGCCGGGGTGTTGCGCGGGGCGCCATTCCAAAACGGTCCATATCATAGACGGTTGTTCCCGTGCTCATGAATTCAATCGCACAGCAGGCGATGCCGAATGTCATGGGGAACATGGACGACAACCTGGCCCAGTTGATAAGGTCTTCAAGTTTCGTGATGATAAACCCTCCATTCTCAAATCGCTGATCTAAAAATCCCTTCATACTCAATTGTTGCTTTTGGGCCTGCGATCCCTTCCCGCGTATTGCTCGTTAATCTTTTGATAAAGTCGTTTCGGGACTGGAGACTTTAATTGTGTCGGATTGGGATCCGGTTTTATCCAGTCAAGGTGTCCGTTTACCCAGGCGTATGCCAATCCCAGGGCAAGTATACCAATAAAGATCACGACCTCTGTTACGGAAAACCAACTCCACAAACCATCGGTTTCATCAATCAACTCTTTTTTAGCAAAAATGGTCGCCCACGGAAATAGAAAAAGTATCTCCACCTCAAACAGCAGGAAGATCAAAGCGACCATGTAGAACCGGATATTGAATTGTGTCCAGGCGGAACTGATAGGCTCTTCACCGCTTTCATACGTGCTGAGTTTCTGCGCATTGGGACGGCTGGGACGCAACAGCGATGAAACAAAAAAGGAAACGAGAATGAATAGGACGCCGCCTATGATATATAAGAGCACCTCCCCAAACGCTGATAGATAGATTTCCTGATCATTCACAGGTCAAATATAGGGCATAGTGAGATAGGGAAACAGGGGGCATAGGGTATTAACGCAGCAGAAACAAGGCATGCCTTGTCTCTACTGCTGATCCTATTTCCAGGCCGCGAGGATCACGCCCATAACCGTAAGGGCCACCACGCTGTAACCCGCGTTGATGAGGAATAGGGTGAACGACTTTCTCTCAAAGAGATAATGTGTTCCAACAAAGGTAGCTACCCAACCGAAGCCCGCCGCGAAACCCCAAAGGGCACCCATCTCCGGACGGTCTTCAGGGCCCAGAAACATGGCCAGATTGATCGCCGCAATGAGTCCAAGAAAAAAAGAGAGACCGAAAATTTTGGCCATGTTCCCTCCTTTCAAACTTTCCTCGGTAAATCCATTTTCGCGCATCCATGATTTACCAAAGATGGCCGGTGAGTACCAGAGCCCACCGATCAGAAATGTTGAAAGAGCAGCGACAATCACTGCCCAGATGTTTAATCCTTCCATATTGGTTTGCATTTAGGGGTTTGAATGTGTCCTTTTTTAGCAAGGTAACTGGTTTAACGCCTCCGGCATTCCCCATTTCCCTAATTCCTTTTAAGTTCCGAACTTTATGAACGCAAAACCCTTTCGTTTGCCCGAAACGGAAAAAAGGCCGACCCAAACGCCACCATGGAACACCGTAAAGATCATGTGAAGGAACCCCAGTTGGATGACCTCATGATCAGACTCATCGGCGTACCCACATTCGGCATCGTCATTCCAAACCTCGCGGGACTGTTCGGCCATCTGGCCTACCGGGATACCGCGTACTGGCTGGGTTACGTTTTCTTTATTCTGCTCGCCTATCTCATCTGGCAGGGCAACCGTTATTTGCTTTTCCGGACAAGGAAACGGTTTACGTGGTTTGATAAACCCATTGAAAAACTGATCCTGCTTCTCCTGAACAACATCTTTTATACTTCACCGCTTACGGTGGCCTGGCTGTGCCTCTGGTATCGGATGGCCGGTTTTGACAGGGTGGACTGGCCGGCGGTCCAGGTGGTGGTATTGATCAACGTCATTTGCGTGCTGTTTGTCACACACGTATATGAGACTGTATTCATGTTGAAAGAGCAACAGGGCGAGCAACTGAAAAATGCGGTTCTTTCGCGCGCGAAGGCGGAAGCGGAACTGGCCGCGTTAAAAAATCAGATCGATCCGCATTTCATGTTTAATTCCCTGAATAGTTTGTCTTACCTCATTTCAACCGATCAGCAGAAAGCGGGAATGTTCACAGAAAACCTTGCGGAAGTATACCGGTACATCCTCAGTCAGAAGGACAGTACACTGGTGCTACTCGAAGATGAGCTCGCATTCACGCATCAGTATACCGCATTGTTGCACCTCAGGTTTGGCAACGCCCTCCAGTTCAAGCGCCACTTCAATGGAAAACTCGACAAACAGTTTCTCATTCCCCCTACTTCCGTTTTTGTTGCGTTGGAAAATGCTGTTAAACACAACGAAATATCAGAAAAATTCCCGCTGCAAGTGGACATTGATCTCCATGATGAAAAGCTCGTTATCAGCAATAAGATCCGGCAGAAGCGGAACCTTCAACATTCATCCGGCATTGGTTTGAAAAATCTGGATGAAAGATTTAAGATAACGACGGGCAAGGGGATTTACTCAGGCCCCCTCGATGGTAATATTTTTCAGGTAACTATGCCGTTGATACGGATATAAGGGCCGAAGGACATAAGGGGGTTGGAAAGGTCTAAAAAGTTTAAAAAGTCTGAAAGGATCGCATGAAAGTAATCATAATTGAGGACGAGATTTTAGCCCAGTCTAAACTGGAAGCCATGTTACGGGCCATTGATCCCGGCATAGAGGTGGTGGCAAAACTGGGGAGTGTAAAAGAATCGAAGGAGTACCTCGTCCACAATCCATCTCCTGATCTTGCTTTTGTCGACATTCAGCTTTCGGATGACCATTCGTTTGAGATCTTCAGAAGTTTTCCCGTACAGTTTCCCGTAATATTCACCACCGCCTTTGACAAATATCTGCTGGAGAGTTTTGAACACAACGCCATCGATTACCTGCTAAAGCCAGTCACCGAAGAGAAGCTTTCCCGATCACTTGCAAAACTAAAAAAACTGGAGCTGCATTTCCTTCAGGGGAACATTCAGAAACTTATCCAGGGAGGCACGGGCGTCAGAGACCGGATCGTGGCAAAGAAGGGAACTGAATTTATTGCGCTGCGATGGAGCGAGATCGCCTATTTCTTTACAGAACACAAAGTGGTTTTTGTAAAGGATAACCAGGGCCGGCAATACATTCTCGACAAGAACCTCGGCGAACTGGAATGCGAGGTCGATGAGAGGAATTTTTTTCGCCTGAACAGGAAGTTCATCACCCACGTGGGGGCTATTGAAAAATTCAAACCCGATAACGGCAAGATCCGCGTTTTCCTCAAACCACCGGTAAACGAAGAGGTGTATGTCAGCAAGGAAACTGCACCCCTGTTCCGCAAATGGATCGGATCCTGAAGGAGCCATCCCGGGCGCCGCCCTATCCAGTAAGCGGACGTTTCTTGATCATACCACCCTTGATATCATTGACGCTGTTCTCCACCACGAAGGCCTCTTCGTCAAGCTTGGCAATCTCAGTTTTCAATTTCTGGAGCTCCAGGCGGGTGATAACCGTATACAACACATCAATATCCGTTTCACGATGGCCCGCCTTCCCGTATCCGCTTTTTCCTTTCAGCACCGTAACGCCGCGTCCCATCTTTTCTATAATGGCTTTTTTTATCAGATGGCTTTTATGCGAAACAATGATAACGCTGGTATATTCTTCAATACCATGAACGACAAAGTCGACAATTTTGGAAGCCACAAGGTATGTGAGAATAGCGTACAGCGCCGTTTCAATGTTCAACAGGTAGGCAGCAATCGAAAATATGAGGATGTTTAGTATCAGTATGAAGTCCCCCACAGTCAGGGCTGTTTTCCTGCTGGTATAGATAGCCAGCACTTCCGTTCCGTCCAGCACGCTTCCGCCCCTGATAGAAAGTCCGATTCCAAGGCCGAGGAAAAATCCGCCGAAGAAGGAGATGAGCAATTTATCATGGGTGATCAGGGGAAAGTCAATAAGCTCAACGCAAATCGCGAGGGCAACGATGGCTACCAGGGTTTTGACGGCAAAAATTTTGGAAACCTGCGTGTAGCCGATCAATATAAAAGGAATATTGACAAGAATGATCAGATAAGACAGGTTTATATCCGTCAGCGCATTGATCAGGAGTGATATACCAACAGCTCCTCCATCCAGGAAACCATCGGGTAAAAGAAAACCTTTAAGACCGAAAGTGGCCGACAAAATACCCAGCGAAATAAAAAAAATGTCTTTAATGACACGGGCCGTCTGAATGCGACGGATACGGGTTGCGTCTCTTTGTTGCGGTGTGGTAAGGGCTACGGGCTTGGCGGCATTCATTGGCTGGATAGTGAAGGAAGATTCCTGATGCAAAATAAAAAAAAGCACCTGCTTTTTGACGATCCCGGTGATCTAATTTTTTCTGCGCCCTTTATTTCCTCTTCCACCGATCACCGGAGGCCATTAAATGCCAATAGCCACACCGAATCATTCGTGGTCTAACGCCGGATTTAGTTTTCGTGGAAAGTCACCCTGACCGCGTCGCCTTATATCCTTCACCCTGAAGTATCTGAACGATCTTGTCGCGCAAATCGCCCTGGACCAGGACATCCTTGTCTTTCACCGATCCCCCCACGCCGCATTTTGACTTTAAAAGTTTTGCAAGGCTGTCAAGATCTTTTTGAGATCCCACAAATCCGGACACGAGGGTAACTTGCTTGCCCGCCCGGCCGCTCTTATCCAGCGCTACCCTTAAATTCTGTTGCGCCGGCGGTAACGTGGCCGCTTCATCCCTTTGCTCGTAGGAATACGAGAAATCCGATTCCGTCGAATATACGATCCCCTCTCTTCTTTTCCAGTCATTTTTCTTTGCCATATCAGAGTAAAATGAAATTCACGACCAGTAGTACAAACGCTGTTATATTAAGATTAAAGCACAATTCCACCTGCTTTCGGAAGATCACCGCGAGCAGTGAACTTACGAAAAGTATTATTGGGAGAAATATGAGGTGGCGATACATATCGCCAAGGCTCTCCACATACGTGCCGGAAGCATTGGAAACGGACATCAGGGTTCCGTAAAGGCGCGTCATCGTTGACCTGACCGTTGGTTCGTCCCTGAAAATAATCGCCTGATTATCGTAGAGCTTCAGTTTGCGACCAGTTTCAGTAATAATGATATGGTAGGCCGCGCTGCCATGGATCTTCACGGCGTAGATCTCGTCAATACCTTCCTCCACCCGTCGGTACGGCAAAAGATAATCCAGGAAAAACAAACCTGTTAACAGCAGACCGACCCTGCTCACCCACATGAGATAGGGGAGATATTCCCTCATTAAAATATATGAAGCAGGCGGTTCTCTTCTTGCCCGTTGATGTGGCCTGTCTCTCCGGTACGCGGGGTCCCGATGTTTCGGCGTGGTGTCATTTAAGATCTCGGCAAAGGGATTGGCGAGGCGGGAATCATAAATGACGCGCTTCTCGGGGTCTCCCAGCACATCATACGCTTCATTGATTTCCTGAAAACGCCCTTTGGCTTCCGCCGAAGGGTTTTTGTCGGGGTGATAGCGAACCGCCAGTTTTCTGAACGCTTTCTTTATGTCGGATTCGCTGGCTGATGGCTGTACCCCTAAAATACTGTAGTAATCTTTCACGATTCCATATCATCAAGGAAAGAACTTCGCGTGGAACACGCCGAGTACGGTAAGACGGGACCTTTTTGGGCCGCTCAGCGGCCACGGGCATGTCTATTTTCCTTTCGTTACAAACGTCAGAACAGGTCGTTTGGAATGTGACACAACTTCCTCAGCAATACTTCCTGCCAGCACGTGTGCAAATCCAGTGCGGCCATGGGTGGCCATGGTAATCAGATCGGCGTTTATGCTGTCGGCAAAATAGACAATCCCCTCCTCTTCAGTGAGATCATTGAAGATATTGATGGTAAAGTTTTTCAATTGAAGTTTCTTCGCGAAATCCTCCATGTATTTTTTCACCACCGCATCGCGCTGGAAATTCCCCGGCGTATTGATCCTGACCAGGTGAACGGTCGCATCATACATTTGCTGCGTGGACCGTACGACCCTGGAAAAAACTTCCTCATCCTTGCTCATGGAAGTGGCGTAAACAATATTTTTAAAATCTGTTGTCACCGGTTTCTTGTGAACAGTCAGCACGGGGCATTTAGCGTGCCTGACAACTTTTTCCGTGTTGGATCCAATGATCATTTCCTCGAGTTTTGAGTGCCCCGCACTACCCATTACAACAAGGTCGACCTTATGTTCGGTAATGATATCGCGTATCCCATGAAAGGCAGTACCCAACCGCATTTCATCCTTCACCTTTACACCTGCGGCCTTCAACTCTTCCACTGCTTTGGCCATTTGCTTCTTGCTGCGCTCGATCAGCTTCATGGTGAAGATTTTATCTTCCCATCCACCGGAAACATCCACTTCACCGGTAATTTTAAAAGAAGTTCCTGAAGCCTCTTCAATAACGTGCAATAAGGTCAGCTGGCTATTGAATTTTTTAGCGATATCGGCCGCAACGTCAACGGCAATCTGCGCAGGTTTGGAAAAGTCTGTGGGTACAAGGATTTTTTTCATGGTAGCAGGATTTAATATTAAGCTTCAAATAAAGTAATTATTTGTCAATTATCTGCGATGGTGGATTGTGATCCACGCCTCAAATGTTAGAATGCCTCCGTAAAATACCAGCCCATCACAAAACAGGCAACCAATTTCAACAGTGTTCCAAGTAAAAATCCCACGAAGGAGCCCAACGCCGCCCTCATGGCATGCTCGGATTTCGCATTCCCGACAAGCTCACCGATAAATGCACCTGCGAAAGGTCCAATTATTAAGCCCAATGGACCCATCCACAACCCTCCTATCAGCCCTATGACACAACCCCACATGCCATACTTCGTTCCCCCAAACCTTCTGGTCCCGTAGATAGGTATGATGTAATCAAGCGCCGTGATCACCAGAGTGATACCTGCCCAGGTGAGAAGGAAGTCAGTGGAATACGGAGGCGTAGCTTGGAATTGTTGGATCAGGAGCGCCATATAACAAAGAGGCGTCCCGGGAAGAAAGGGCAAAATGCAGCCTGCCAGCCCCACCAGCATTAATATTACTCCTAAAACGAGCAAGAAGACATCCATAGTTTTAAGATGTCATTAAAATTCTGAAATTGGAAATCATTCGCATTCATTTATGATCTCACTGCAATCCATCCATCATATTGCAATAATTTGTTCGGATTATGGGGTATCCAGGAAGTTTTATACCGAGGTCCTGGGTCTCTCGATAGCATCGGAACATTACCGGGAAGAACGGAAATCATGGAAACTGGATTTAGAACTGAATAATACTTACCTGCTTGAATTGTTCTCTTTTCCCGATCCACCGCAGCGCCTATCCCAACCGGAGGCCTGTGGGCTGCGACATTTGGCGTTTTCCGTAAGAAACCTGGAAGAGAGCATTACGGCCCTCAGGAAAAAAGGAGTAGAAACAGAAGGCATCCGCACGGACGAATTTACCGGGAAACGATTTATCTTTTTCACTGATCCGGATGGACTTCCCCTTGAACTTTATGAACTATGATCTATATCGACTTCTATATACGCCAATTCAGCATTTTGTTCCCGGCACTGGAAAAGCAAAGTCCCTGGACCATTACCGGCAACATGGCGAGCATCCTGCTGGAGAAAATAAAAAACCTGGGGGCGGATTATAAGATTTTTAACGATGTGGCCATCCACAAGACCGTGGCCATTGACAGTAACGCCATACTCAAGGGTCCGGCCATTATTTCAGCCGGATGTTTCATAGGAGCACATTCCTACCTGAGGGGCGGGGTTTTCCTGGACGAAAAAGTCTCCATCGGGCCCGCATGTGAGGTGAAGACCAGTGTCATTTTTACAAATTCCGCCCTGGGGCATTTCAATTTTATAGGCGATTCGCTTGTCGGTGCCTTTGTTAACCTTGAAGCCGGTTCTGTTGTGGCCAATCATTACAACGAACGTGTAGACAAGATCATCACCGTGGTGGCAGACGGAAAAAGCTATTCCACGGGCGTCGAGAAGTTTGGCGCCCTCATCGGAGATCATTGTAAGATCGGCGCCAATGCCGTTCTCGCGCCAGGAACCATCCTGGCGCCTAACACCATCGTTGGAAGACTGGAACTGATTGAGCAAAAGCCGTAAATCCTGCCCGGTGGCCTTCGCGCAATTTCGCAATTCTGCAATTTGACAATCCGCCCGTCAAACCCACTCATGCGTTTTCCCGGTGCGTGCCGTTCAGTAAGGCACAAATAATTTCGAAGCGCAACTTCGAACTTCGGACAAACTTCGAACAACTTCGAACTTCAAATTTGGAACTTCGAACTATAAACCCTTCCCAGGGTGTTCCACCTCGAACTTCTCTATTCCTTTCCGGTCCTGCATGGTGACATAAACGGTTCTTCCTTTTTTACCACCGAAGACGAGGTTGCTGCATCTTTTCCCTTTGAGTTGAATTTCACGCATCACTTTTCCATCCGGTGAAAGAATGGCCACCGTGCCTTTTCCATGCCTGGTCACGTACAGGTTGCCCTTGCTATCACAAGCCATTCCGTCGAAACCAAAGTCTGAAAACTCGGCGAAAAGTCTTTTATTGGAAATATCGCCGGAAGCATCCACATCGAATGCCCAGATCTTTCGCTGAGCACTCTCATTCACGTACAGGGTTTTTTCATCAGGACTCAAGGCGATACCGTTCGTCGTACCCATGCCCTCCGCCAGCAAGACGGCTTTTCCCCCGACATCGATTCTCCACAGCTGACCGGTGCCTTCCTTCCAGTTGGGATCGGAGGCAAAGAACTGACCTTTTTCATTGACGATGATATCATTAGGCTGATTAAAACGATTTTCGTGAACATAGGTGCTGACCTTTTTAGTCTTCATATCCACTTTCAAAACATTGTGGCCAGTATAATCGGCGAGATACATGTCTCCCTTGCGGTCGAATTTTATTCCGTTTGCGATGCTACCCTCCGGAAGGTTGATGAACAACTCGGCTTTTCCATCAGGCTTAACCAGACCGATGGTGCCCTCTTTTCCGAAATTAACCACGTAAAGATTTCCCTTCTTATCAAAAGACGGCCCTTCAATACCGCTGGTAAAGATGTTTTCAGCCGTATGGTCGGAGGCAACAAATAATTCCTGGCAAGACACCTGCCGGAAAACCAATAGGAGAACGATCAGGGGAGCAAACTTTTTCATAAAGTGTTTTTAACAGAACCATTCAATTTGAAACAACCCAATGTTAACAAATCTTTTGTAATAAAAAAGCCTTTTCTCTGAAAAGGCTTTTCTGAAAATGAGTTGTTCAGTTCTAAAATACAAAGGACTTTCTATTTCCCGCAGAATCGGAGACTTCAAAAGTGTAATGATTCAAAGCCTGCTCCATACGATAGACCTGCGCAAAGTCCCCATTAAGGATCCTGCTCTCGGCATAGAGAAGTCTTTGATATCTATCATAAATCCTGATCACGATCGGTTCGTTCTGTGCATTGGCAACAGCCAGTAAGAATTTTCCCTCCGCATTCATGAGTTTGGTGATATGAATACTCTTCCTGTCATGGGCTGGGACATACACCACTTTCTCCTGATGACTTCCGTGATCATCGATCAATTCAATGGTGTAATTGCCGGATGGAAGTCCCTTGAAATTCAGCGGACAGATAAAGCCATCCTTTCCTGTCACGGATCCGGAGTGAATAATTTTTCCCTGGTGATTGAGAACGTTCAGTGTTACTTTCCCCGAAGTGTTTCCTTTGTAAATAACCTTGAAGACTTCAGAGCCCTTGAGAGAAACAACGGTCATTTCCGGATCGTCGTTGCTGAAGGCGGAGGCCACGGTACTCACCGTGATGAGCATTGCAAAAAATAAGCTTCTTGTTTTCATCGCTTTGTGATTTTGATATACCCAAATATACGATGAGGTGTACGCGGCGGATGTCTGCTGTAAGTTAATTGAAACGATCATTAAAAATATCGATTGCAGAAATTGCTACTGACAATCAATCATTTTTAATGATCATTTTTTGGAATTCCAGATGCTCAGCGAGCGTGTAAAAGATATCAACGATTGCAGATCACCTATTAACGTTTGCATGCGAATGACCACTCCGGGAGAATCTTATTTCCGCAACGGTTTGCTTAGGCGATGAGTGTTCCCGTCATTATCGGTCACTTCGAATGTATGGTTTCCGCCCACTTTGTGAAGATTATACAGTCTGGCGAAGTTGCCGTCAACGATTTCAGTCTCCTCGTACAAAAGATTATTTCGTTCATCAAAGATCCTAACGGTCAGGGCGTCGGATCCGGCATTGGCAACAGCAAGAACATATTTGGTTTCCTGATCATTCACGCGCGTAAGATATGCGAACTGTTTCGTGTCTTGCGATGGAGATGAGTGATTCACTTTTTCAGTGCGCACCCCCTGCTCATCGGCGAGCTCGATGGTGTAATTACCTTCGGGAAGTGACGAGAAATTATAGGGCCGCATGAAGTGTTCGGTTTTCCGCATGGTCTCTACAAATACCTTCTGGCCTTTATCGTTGTAAATTGTGACTTTCACCTTTCCACTTTTTTCTCCGCGGTAAAATAGTTTTACAACATCACCGGATTTAATTACCGACATGCCCACTGGTGATTTGGGCGAAGTACCGTTTGCATGGACATAACCTACGACGATCAGTGCAACAACAAGGGATAAGATTTTTTTCATAAGGTTTTAAATTTTATTACGGTCTTAAGACGCACCCACGCAATCGTTTGTTGCACTTCATACTCAAAATAAAAATATTTTTTTTGTGTAACCTTTAAAGGAGAGGCACTTTCAGTGATCTTTTTAAACGGCGCTCAAACGGAAAGAAGGGAGAAAGGGATGCAGGAGAAGAGAAAAATTCAGCACAACGATTTTCAAAATAAGAAGTTGCGCTTTTTTAAAAATTAATTCAGGTGATAAACATCCTTGCTCTTCTCCTCCTGGCAGATAACATGCAGCTGAAATTTCAACTGGCTCAGCAAGAAGCCTTCTCTATTACTTTCTGACAATGTAATGAGCTTATAGCGGTCAAACAGATCAAGGTTCAACTCTGTGGCCACCTGATAAAGCGTAAAGGCGGTGAAATGTCTGTTGATCCGTCTTTTTTCCTGAAAGACAAGGAAGAGTTCGTATAACTCCACGCTGGGCATCGCCTGCGCGTTGATCTCCCAGTTCCTGATATCGCCACCCGGATAGAGCTTTGTCTTATAGGTGCGATAAAGTTTATTCATGGAAAAAATATCAATACACCTCAAAACAATATCAGACTCGCCGCCGGGATGCCTCTTGATCACACTTTCCAGCTTCATCAAAGCCCCCAGTTTCTTCTCGTTGCACTCGTGATTCAGAAAGATCCCGAAGCTGATATCGGTTGTTTCCGCGTCGGTGAGCAACTGTTTATACCGCGGTTCGAAGATGTGCAGCGGAACAAGCTCGCCCGGCAAAGGCAACAGGGTCAGCGGAAACATTGGGATCATTACAGGATCAGACATATAGATAAAACCGGCAAAGAGGAATAAAGTTAATACTTTACCAGAAAATCAGGCGCCAGGTCAAATTGTTCAACGAGGTTTTGGGCGCCCGGCAAAAAACTCAGGTTGATCAGAAAGGAAAAGCCTGCAACTTCTCCCCCAAAACTCCTGATCAGCTGCCCCGCCGCACAGGCCGTTCCGCCGGTAGCGAGCAGGTCGTCATGGACCAGGACCCTCTGGCCTGATTTGATCGCATCGGTATGCACCTCAATTTCGGCCGAGCCATATTCAAGGTGGTAACGCTGTTTTCTGGTTGTGTAAGGTAATTTTCCCGCTTTTCGAAACGGGATAAAACTGCAGTTCAGCTCATGTGCTAACAAAGCGCCCAGGATGAAACCCCGCGCTTCAATGGCAGCAACCGCATCGATTTTTTTTTCGCGGTATCCCTCCGCAAGAAACTGAATGATCTGTTTTACCAGCGAAGGGTCCGCAAGCACCGGTGTAATGTCCTTAAAGACAACCCCGGGTTTTGGAAACCCCTCCACGTCACGGATGGCGGATTTAACCTGATCAGAAAGAACCATGTGTGTAATTTTAGAGCACTACCAGCGTCAAATATAAGGGCTTCACGCACCTCACCAAAATCAATCTGCTTTCCGATGCCCGCTAGCCCGGGCGTTAACTAATGATACCCTTCAGGATCACGGTCTCGATCATGCTGCTCCCAAAAGCGTAAGGCAGGTAGGCAATAGAAGGCATTGGCCGGCTCATGAAAATACTGGCTGCTTTCCCGACTGTGATGGAACCGTGTGTGTCGAGGATCTCCAGGGCCGACGCGGTATTGATGGTCGCGGCATTAATGGCTTCCTCCGGCGTCAACTTCATTTTAATGCAGGCCAGAGAAAGTATCAGCGGCATATTCCCACTCGGCGCGCTCCCCGGATTGTAATCAGATGCGAGGGCCAGTGGCAGCCCCGCGTCCAGCATTCTGCGGGCCGGCGGAAAAGATAGCCCGAGAAAGAATGCGGCGCCTGGCAGGGCGGTGGGAATAGTTTCACTCCCGAGCAACAGGTCGATCTCTTCATCACCGATGTCTTCCAGGTGATCAACGCTCAGGGCGCCCGCGCGTATCCCCGCCTGCACACCGCCTGACCGCGCAAACTGATTCGCGTGCACACGCCCTTTCATTCCGAACCGAAGACCCGCTTCAAGGATATGCTCCGTCTCAGCAGGTGAAAAGAATCCTTCTTCGCAAAAAACATCGATGTAGTCTGCGAGCTTTTCCGCAGCCGCGGCGGGTATCATTTCTTCTATCACCAGTCTGATGTAGTCTTCCTTTTTCATACCTGCGGGAATGGCATGCGCTCCGAGGAAGGTGGTCTTTACTGTCAGCAAACTCTCCTGTCCGATCCGCCTCGCCACCCGCAGCATTTTCAGTTCGTCCTTCACAGTGAGCCCATAACCGCTTTTTATCTCCACGGCACCCGTGCCCGTCCGCATGATCTCCTCCACCCTGGGCCACGTTCTGACAAATAGCTCCTCTTCGGAAAGTTGTTGAAGTTTCTTTGCGGAGTTTAAGATGCCACCGCCTTTCGCAGCAATATCCTGATACGACAAGCCTCTGATCTTCATGACGAATTCTTCCTCCCGACTTTCTGCAAATACCAGGTGAGTATGCGAATCAACGAAACTGGGAAACACAAATCTTTCGCGGGCGTCGATCACCTGCGAGGCGGAAAAAGAAGGCAGCGCTTCCATTGTCCCAAAACCCGCAATGCGCCCTTTGTCAATGGCGAGGTAAGCATTAGAAAGAACGGGGAGGTCTGCCATGGCCGCACCCCGGAGGAGTTTTGAAGAGGCGGGACGGACCTGCACCAATCCTTTTATATTTTTAAGGAGGATATCGCAGGTGACAGGCAAAATACTGATGGCGTTATTTTTCGAAAGATTCCACCTGATACTCAAGGTTGCTTCCAAAGACGGGGAAGCTGATCTTCACAAGTGCATAGAATGACCGTCCTTCTACGCTCGGGCGGTACCCGATCTCCGCACCATAGGCCCAGCCAAAAGTACGGTTAAACCTTCCGTCAATGCCCGCGCGCGCGCCAAAAGATTGGAGCTTCAATGGGCTTACTGAATAGGTTCTCGTGCCTGCCACGGCGGAGTTTACGTCGCTATCCGTGTAAACGATGTCATCAACCATCATGGAGGGGGCGTAGATAAGATCAACAAAAGCCGTCAGCATCAGGTCATCCACACCTTCTTCAAACTTGTCAAAATTAATGGCCACATTTTTGATCCACGACATTGAGCCTCCAAGGTATACATTCTGAGAAGTCACATTTGAATAAACGTTGAGCGGCTCATCTCCCGTGCCATCATCATAAGTAAGCGGCAATCCGTTTCCTTCCGCATCTTTCAAGTCGGTGTTAATCAAACCTTGTTCTTTCATAGCCCGCGTCAGGTCCGTGGAGCTGTCCCAGAAAATGCCACCCGCCCGCAGGCCGTACACTTTCCTGACCTTGCAGGGTACTTCCGCATAGAGCGGAACACGGGATGCCCACCGGTCGCCTTTATAACTGTTCCTGTACAGGACCATTTTTGTTTTGGAGTTGGCTTCAAAGTCCTTAATGTGATAAGTGCCCCCGATCTCAAAATAAGTGAAGACTTCTGCCCGGTTATCCAGCACGCTGTTGTCTAAAGCAACGTCGCGAGCAAAGTCCAGAAATTTCTGGCTGTAGCTTTTTCTGAAATGCGCCCTGAAGTCGGCCTTGTCCTGAAAGTAATATTGAGCCTCTACACCAAAGCCCGCGTTCACGTTGGTCACGAACAACTCTCCGTATAAGGGCTGAAGGGCGATAAAAAGTTTGTTTACCGCATATGGCTCATCATAGATCTGCTCATACGTCACCGCGGCTTTATCGTCGCGGTCCTGTGCAAAAAGGTCAGCCTGAAGGGCCAATAACACAGTGATCACTAAAAAAGTATTTTTCATAAGTCCAGGTATGGTGGCATTATAAAGAGTAAAATTACTAAAATAAGCGAAATAAACCCCTCACCATGTAGCCCCTTACCACATATGTAATGGCCCGCTTAAAAAGCGCGGAAAAACTACAGGGGGATCTTATCGCGGCAGGTGACAAAAACTGTGGGCCGCAGGGTTCGTGTTCCACGTTTTCACCGGGGAGCGCCTGCTTCGGGCCACTTATAAAATTTTACTTCCACCGGGCTTTGTTATGGCATTTTTCGGTTACCTTGCTCACTTTTGTGTGAAGGATTAGCCCGGATCTTCAATAATTTTCTTCCTAATCCGGCATCGGTTTATGGAATTGATGGCGCGAAAGCATTATGCCGGACAGATTGAAGATCATTAGCGATGGCGTAATCTTTTTCAACTATAGAAGTCAATCTTAATTTAAATTCGATGTTTGCTGATCTGGAGTTCATGAATATTTTGGCCTTTTTAGATACGTTCAATCCGGAAACGATTATCCAGTTTGGGGGGATTGGACTGTTACTGTTGATCATTTTCGCTGAAACCGGGGTTTTCTTTGGTTTTTTTCTGCCGGGTGACTCATTATTGTTTGTTGCAGGATTGCTGGCTGGCACAGAATACCTGGACATCCCCGTGGCACTGCTCATTATTTTACTCATCATCGCTGCTGTCTCGGGGTCATTTGTGGGCTATTTAACGGGGAAATGGGCAGGCTTTTACCTCCTGAACCGGAAGGACAGCTTTTTCTTTAAAAAGAAATACATCGACATCACCCAGGCTTTCTACCAGAAACACGGCATGATGGCTTTCATATTAGGCCGTTTTCTGCCCGTTGTGAGGACTTTTGTCACAATTCTTGCGGGAATGGCCAAGATAGATTTTGGCAAGTTTCTGATTTTCAATTTCTTAGGGGCAACAATTTGGATCGTAACCATGGTATTGGCCGGTCACTTCCTCGGCAGGATCTTTCCGAACATCACCTCATACCTTGAGCTGATTGTTGTGGGGATGATTCTGGTGTCCGCCATCCCGGTAATAGTTACATGGCTCCGGAACAGGAATTTGTTGGCGAAGGATTAAAAGTGATTTATAAAAAATGTCATATTTGCTGGCTTTCTCGTCCGAAGGATCATTTATAACGCTCGGGGCACCGTAAAGAAATTGAAGAATTATTTTGCAGTTCTTATTAAAAACAGGATTTTTAACGCTCTTTAACTACTTTTACGAACAAACATTAACTATAAACCTAAATTACTATTAACATGGCACAGAAACATGGCTCCCTTGGAGAAAGCCTAAAGTCAACCTTCGCAGCAATTATTATTCCCTTAGAAGTTGTCATCGCGTTCCTTATTTACATATATGTACTGGGAAACCCGGCAAATTTTGAAGGAGGCGACCCAAGTAATCACCCCCTTCCAGGCAACTGGCTCGGAATTATCTATAAAGGAAGGATCGTCGTCGCCATTTTGATTGCCCTGTTGATGATCACGCTTACATTCGGAATCGAACGCTTAATCACCATTAGCAGCGCCACCGGCCGCGGTAGCATCAAGAAATTCGTAACAAAGATCCGCTCATTAGTATCTGCCGGTAACATTACCCAGGCGATCCAGGAGTGCGACAGACAAAAAGGTTCTGTTGCAAATGTTGTTAAGGCTGGCCTGCTCAAATACGATGAGCTTTCCCGAAACACTGACCTCGAACCCGAGAAAAAAGTGTTGCTGGTGCAAAAGGATATAGAAGAAACTACACAGCTTGAGATGCCCATGCTTGAAAGGAACCTCGTGATCATTGCTACGATTGCATCGGTAGCCACGCTGATGGGCCTACTTGGAACTGTAACGGGTATGATCGCGGCTTTTACCGCCATCGCGACATCAGGGGCTCCTGATGCCGTGGCCCTTGCCAACGGAATCTCTGAGGCCCTTATCAATACCGCTTTGGGCATTGGAACTTCGGCACTGGCAATTATTTTCTATAATTTCTTTACCAGCAAGATCGATGCCCTGACCTATGGTATCGATGAAGCGAGCTATAGCATTATTCAAAATTTCACCGCCCGTAACAAGGCTTAATAAGAGCAAAAACGATGGGAAAAGTTAAAGTACACAGGAATCCTCCTTCATTGGATATGACACCCATGGTCGACCTGGCGTTCCTGCTCGTAACATTCTTTATGCTTACGACCACCTTCGCTCCGCAGGAACCTGTGGTGGTTGATTTACCGAAATCAGTTTCGGAAATTATCCTTCCCGACAAGGACCGGATCATCATTTCAATAGCGGATGATGGAAGGGTTTTCTTTGACATGGACAATCAGGGAGCGCGGAAGACGATGCTGCGCTACATGGGGGATAAATACGGCGTCTCGTTCACTCCTAAGCAGGAAACTGCGTTCTCGATCTTGCAGGGATTCGGTGTACCGGTCAACACTCTTCCGAGTTTCCTGGATATGGAACCGGATGAGCGAAACGCGCTTCAGCAACCAGGTATTCCAGCTGATTCGGTCAACAATCAACTGGCCGACTGGGTGGTCTTCGCACGGATGAGTAATCCTAAAGTCAGGATTGCCGTGAAAGGCGACCGTGATACAAACTATAAGGTGGTCGAAAGCGTCATTAATACCCTGATAGACCGCAAGGTGCTGCGCTTTAATCTCATTACCGGATTGGAACAAGAAATATAAAAACTAAGTTATACAACTATGGCAGAAATACCAGGCGGTGGCGGTGGCGGCCATAAAAAAGGCGGCGGTAAAGTCCGCGTAAAGAAGCAGTCCACAAAGATCGATATGACACCCATGGTGGACCTCGCTTTTTTGCTGCTTACCTTTTTTATCCTCACCACCACCTTTAACAAGCCCAAGACCATGGAGGTGAATATGCCGGATAAGGTAGATGATCCTTCACAGCAAACCAAGATCAATCAGAAAGACATTCTGAACTTGGTACTTGGTGAAGACGACAAGATCTTCTGGTGGATCGGACTGGAACCCCCGGTGAGCCAGACCAACTATTCAAGCGGTGGTGTAAGAAAATTGTTGCTTGAACAAACCACTGCTAACCCGAAGATGATGGTGCTCATCAAACCCCAGGATGAATCACGGTACGAAAATATGGTGAACATTCTGGACGAGATGGATATTACGGATATAAAAAGGTATGCGATCGTGGAGTATTCGGAGGATGACAAATTGATTATTGCCGGACAGGTGGGCGAAGGTGGAACCATCGAAGCCACGGAAGAAGGGCAATAATTTTTATGGAAAAAGTCTGATACTCGCATCTTAACAGACAGTATAAAAAAACAAATATGAAAGCATCAAGTAATGTAATAGCGCAGCGGTGGGAAGACGTCGTGTTTGAAAACCGCAATAAGGCATACGGCGCCTACACGTTAAGAACCCTCTATGACAGGCGAGTGCTGATGGGGGGCTTTTTAACCATCGTCATTGTGGCGCTTCTGTTCTATTCCCCTGACATCATTGCCCTATTCAAAGGCGAAGAGGTAGTGGAAAAAGTAGTGCCGAGAAAGCTGGTGTATACGGATTTGTCAGCGCCCCCGCCGATCGACAAGCCGAAACCGCCGCCGCCGCAGGTGCAGTTGCCTAAACTCCAGAAGGTAATCAAGTTTGTGCCGCCAAAAGTGGTTAAGGAAGAGGTATTGGAGGAAATACCGACTATTGAGGAGATCAAACAACACGAAGTAGCTGCTGTAGAAATTGAAGGCCCCACCGAGGTGGTCTTCGAAGAACCGGTAGCAGAAGTGGTTGTAGAAGATGAAAACAAGATCTTCACCGTGGTGGAACAGCAGCCTGAATTCCAGGGCGGCTACGAGGCTATGATGAACTTTATCAAGAGGAACATGCGCTATCCCGCCAGCGCCCGACGCATGGGCGTGGACGGTACTGTGTATGTAAGCTTCGTGGTGAGCAAAGACGGATCCATCAGTGAAGTAAAGACGATCCGCGGTATCAGCGCGGATTGCGACAATGAAGCCAAGCGCGTAGTGGGCATGATGCCTGCGTGGAGACCTGGTAAACAAAATGGAAAGCCGGTGTTCGTTCGCTTTGTGTTGCCCATTAAATTCAAATTGAACTAAACTTGGAAGATAGTCGCGAAGAGCGGAAAATGATGGCGACAGAAGCCATCGGGAAAGCCTTCGGAATAATAATGGTTGTGCTGTATTTCATACTCGGTACAACCTTTATTTTTTATACCCCCGAGAGAATCCCGGAACAATACGCAAAACCTTTTGGTATGCTGCTGATCGCCTATGGATTCTTCCGGGCGTATAAATACTACAGAAAATATTTTGCCAGATGAACAGTGTCAGGAAAATATCCGTGCTCCTCTTCCCTGCATTGCTGTTTATCGCCGGATGTCAGGACCGCGACAGACAGGGACGAGTCCTGGATACTCCCACGACAGGTTTTATCAGGATCTCCATCGATGAATCGCTGCGCCCGCTCGTAGAGACGGAGCTGAATACTTTCGAAGCGCTATACACTCGTGCCGATATTGAACCTTTTTACTATCCTGAAGCTCAGGCTATCGACGCATTGATGATGGACAGTGTCAGGATTGCTGTCGTTACGCGAAAGTTCACGAAGGAAGAAAAAGATTATTTCAAGGACATCAAAATAACTCCGACCGAACTTGATGTTGCATTGAGTGCTGTTGCGCTGATCGTTCACCGCGAGAATGCCGATACCCTCATAAACATGGATCAGCTAAGGTCGCTATTACAGGGAAAAATCAACCTTTGGAGTCAAATCGGAAGCAAAAACGAAGCTGGCATAGAGATTGTTTTTGATAATCCGAATTCGGGCCTTATTCGCCATCTGAAGGATTCGGTTGCTAAAGTTGACAAACTGCCGCCCAATACATTTGCGGTGCAGAACAATGAGGCAGTCATTGACTATGTGTCAGAGAATAAAAATGCCCTGGGATTGATCGGACTGGAATGGATCAGTGACAAAGATGACTCTACATCGAATACCTTCCTGAGAAGGGTCCGTGTGATGAGCGTAGCGGGTGACAGCACCCATTTTAAGCCCTACCAGGCTTACCTGGCTTTAAAATATTACCCGCTGTCGAGAAAAATAACCATTCTTAGCCGTGAAGCCCGTGCGGGCCTTGGAAATGGGTTTATGGCATTTTTTGCCAGTGAAAGGGGCCAGCGTATCGTGCTGAAAGCAGGGCTGGTACCGGTTACAATGCCCCTCAGAGTCGTGGAAATTGACCGCGAATCCTGGGATATCGAAAATTAATCTGACATAAAGCGCCTTTATTTGTAAATTCGGCACGTGAATTTAACTTGAAATACTATTGTCAACATCAAAAGCAAGCAAATATGAACTATCAAGGGAGCCCTGATCAGCAGTTAAGCAAAAGGCTGTTCTCCGGAACAATCGCCGTGCTGCTTACTGCCCTGCTCTTCATGGCGTCAGCAGAAACCACCTATTCACAATCACCGGAAATAAGGAAAGCATTCCGCTACAATGATATTGAGCAACCCTCCAAGATGATGCCTGCGCTGGAGAAGGCTGTTGCAACCGCTCCCGAACAAATGTATTACCTGGGGGTAGGTTATATTATGAAAGGAGACATTGTTAAAGCACTTGCCACTTTCGAAAAGGGAATCAGCGCGGATGACAAAGATCCAATGCCTGTTGCCGGAAAGGGACATGCAAAACTGCTGCAGAAAAAGACTGCCGAAGGCAAAGCGCTGCTTGCAGAAGCAGCAGATATGAACCGGAAGAAAACCGCAGGCCAGTGGGAAGCTATTGGAAGGGCTTATCTTTCAGACACCAAATTTTTGCTCGATGCCATTGCCGCCCTTGAAAAGGCGAAGGCCATCGATAACGGCAATCCGGAAGTACACATGCTGCTGGGCGACGCCTACCTGATGCAAAACCAGGGTGGCGAATCCGTGAGCAGCTACGAACGCGCCGCCGCGGCGGACCCGAAATGGGCTACACCTCTTTATAAGGTCGCGAAAGTATATCAACGCTCCAGGAACAACGACATTGTAATGGACTACTTGAACAGGGCCGTCAGCGTGGATCCTGAGTATGCACCCGCCTGGAAAGAACTGGCAGAGACCTTCTACCTGCTGAAAAAAGCGAATATGGCCGTTGAAGCGCTTGAAAAATACCTCAAAATTTCAGAAACCCCCGGTGAGGCAAAATTCCAGCTGGCGTTCTTCTACTTTATGGCCAAAGACTATGAAAAAGCTAATGCAATTTTTAAGGAAGTGCTGAACAGTAAAAATGCTTCTCCGACCGCGCTTAAGTTTTATGCTTTTTCGCTGATAGAGCAGGGGAAAGACCTTGAAGCCCAGAAAATTCTTGACCAGTTCTTCAAAACGGCGAAGCCAAAAGACATAAAACCTTCCGACTTTGCCTCTTATGGTAAACTCCTCTTGAAGCTTAAGGAAGATTCGCTTGCTAACGAGATTTTCGCGCAAGGAATCGCGCTTGATACCGCCGTCCAGGATATTGAGATTTGGGAACTACAGGCTGAAACTTATTTGAAAAGAAGAAAATTCGAGAAAGCCGCCGTAGCATACGAGGATCTCGTGGCAAAGAGGGAGAAACCGCTTTCACAGGACCTTTACTATATGGGCTCTGCCTATTACTTCAGCGGACAGTACCTAAAGGCTGACTCTGCCTTTACTGATCTTTCGGAAAAACAACCCAACATGACCGTTGGTTACTTGTGGGCCGCGAAAGCCAGGGCACAGTATGATTCAACGGGCGAACATGGTGTGGCTGTGCCTATGTACGAAAAGTTCGTGGAAAAGGCTCTTGAGAATCCTGAGAAAAATAAAAAGGATTTAGTTGACGCTTACGACTATCTCGGAATGTATTATCTGCACAAAAGCACGAATGAAAAAGAAGGTTTAGCAAAGGCAACGGAGTACTTCAAAAAGGTACAGCAACTTGATCCAAGCAATGAAAGGGCGAAAAATTTCTTTGAGGAACTCAAGCAAATAAATAATCCCACGCAAGGAAGGCAACAGCGATAAAAACACAAATTGGAAGGGGCCTGCCTGCCGGTGTGAAAGCCAACGCGCAGGCAGGCTTCGGCCCCTTTTTTATGGAGCTGTTTTCTTCTATCTCATAATCTCATCCAGCGCTGCCCCACTTGCTTCAACAATGCGATTAGCGATTTCCTCATCGATCGCATGGGAGATGAACAGGGACTCAAACTGAGATGGCGCCAGATATATCCCCCTTCGAAGCATGGCATTGAAGTATTTTCCGAACAGGGCCGTGTCAGAAGTTTTCGCAGTATCGAAATCAACAACTGTCTTTCCGGTAAAGAATAGAGTAAACATAGAGCCCACCTGGTTGATTGTAAAAGGTAATTTTTCCTTTGCCAATTGCGATTTCAATCCACTTACGATCAGGTTTGAGATCTTGTTAATGTCCTGGTATATGGAAGGTTTGCTTTTAAGTTCCTTCAAGACTGCAAGACCTGCTGCCATTGCCATTGGATTTCCCGATAATGTTCCAGCCTGATAAACAGGACCGGTCGGGGAAACACCATCCATGACATCCCCGCGACCGCCGTATGCGCCGACGGGCAACCCTCCACCGATGATCTTCCCCAGGGTTGTCAGATCAGGTTTGATGCCATAGCGTTCCTGCGCGCCGCCCGGAGCAAGCCTGAAGCCCGTCATCACCTCGTCAAGGATCAGAAGAATGCTGTGCTTTGTGCAAAGGTCCCTCAATCCCTGGAGGTATCCTGGCTGCGGCGGCACGCATCCCATGTTGCCTGAAACAGGCTCAAGGATCACCGCAGCAATGTTCCCGGGATTCTTTCCGATCAGATCCGCTACAGCCTGAACGTTATTGAAGGGCGCTGTAAGCGTATCCTGAGCAGTGCCACGGGTAACGCCAGGGCTATCAGGTGTCCCGAACGTCATGGCACCGCTCCCCGCCGCGATCAGGAATGAGTCGCCGTGGCCATGGTAGCAGCCTTCCATCTTGATGATCTTGTCCCTGCCCGTAAAACCCCTGGCCAGGCGTATAGCCGACATCGTGGCCTCCGTACCCGAGTTTACCATCCTCACTTTCTCCACCGAAGGGATCATCGAACAGATCAATTCCGCCATCTCGACCTCGCGGGCAGTGGGAGCGCCAAATGAAGGAGAACAAGACAGGGCTTCCCTCACGGCTTCCTCCACCAAAGGGTGCGCATGCCCAAGGATCATGGGCCCCCATGAGTTGATCAGGTCCACGTACTCGTTACCATCCTCATCATAAAGGAAGGCGCCTTTCGCACGCTTTATGAACAATGGGTTCCCTCCCACAGCCCGGAAGGCCCGTACGGGGGAATTCACCCCTCCGGGGATAAATTTCTTAGCTCTCTCAAACAGGTTTCTACTGCGGGAATTCTCTTTCATTGAATATTTTTTCCTCGTGGCATCTATCCGGGTGAAGCCGGCCTGACAAACCGTTCTGTTATCGCTTTTCAACAAGCGTAAGTATGCCATTCCTGAATTTGGCAAACGGCACCAACTGGTTGTCGCGGCTGTATTGATATTTATAGCCCTGAAAAAGATTGCCAGGCAAAAACTCAGTGCTATTCAGGCCGTCTTGAAAATAAACCCCGTTTGTCTTCAGCTGGTTTCCGAATAACAACATCATCTCATATCCGAGCAAGGAGAGGTTGGAGGGTACACGGCCATAATTGTTCAGGTATTTTCTGATAAAGGCGCGGCGGCGCGGACTCCCGTGAGCGACGAAATTCGGGGCGGAAAAAACAACACCGAGATTCTGATATTTTTCAAACGCCACCGCGGTATCGTCGATCCAGTTCTCGGAACCCACCACCAGTACGGAATCACCGCGTGTTTCAGCAGCGCTGATGACCTTCGTATAGATCAACGGATCATCTGTCCCCACAAAGATGCTTCCGATGCTGTCTTTCTTCAAAGTGAATTGGGAGGGGTATTTGAATTCGTCGTATTCAGTAGGGTCTGCAAGAACTGTAATGATGTCTGAAGCCTCGTCTTTGAAGACGCGCTTACTCGCTACAACCTGCAATCCCAACTCATTTGCTTTTTCGATAAAACTTGCAGCCAGCACAGAATCCTTTTTGCTGCTGCCATAGAAGACCATGCAGATTTTTTTTCTCGCATGGTCAGCAACATACTCGGCAGCCTTTTTTCCGATGGTCTCTGAAGAAGGCTGAAATAAATAGGCATATGGGTTTGCTCCTATCAGGTCTGTATTGTTAAAAAAAGGATTAACAACGTTCACCTGATTGTTCAGGGAAAATTCCTGTACAATCTTATTTTCCTCCGGAGAGAGAGGCCCGATCACCAGGTCTGTGTTCTTGAGTTCTTCCGTTTGCAGCAACCGTTTCAGCTGGTCAAGCCCGTTGTCAGTATCATAGGCCCGAAGGCGGATTTCAGACCCCCGTTGATTGAGCGTATCGATGGCAAGTTTGATGCCTTCATAAAAATCGAGAACGATCTGATTCCTCTTTTTGCCGGGTTTGGCGTCAAGGCTTTCCAGCATAAAAGGAAGCAGTACAGCAACAGAATAACGGTCTTTGTGAAATGTTTTCGGCGCCTCTGGAATAAAATCTGCACGTTCGAGCTTAAACCGGTCTATCAGAGCTTCCAGCATTTGCTTGTTCTCTTCATCCGACAGGTCTTTGGCCAGCACACGCGCCAGTGATTTTGCCACCACATCATCTTTGGGAAACTCTTCCAGCATCATCTTCAAAGTCTCGGCATCTGTTATGGCTGCGAGGTGCTGTTCTTTCACCGCCTTGCCGGCTTCAAGAATATTTTTGTTCTGTATGAGGTTTAAGGTCTTGATGCCCTGAAAATAATCGGCGTCCTGCAGATAGATCTTTGCCAGCCAGAGATTCACTTCATCCATTTTATCCCATTTGGAATGAACAGATTTGATCTGAAGGAACATATCTTTTGCCACGACGAGGTAACCCTGGCGAAAGGCACTCAAAGCATAATAAAAGGAGGCGTAGGGAGAATATTGATTGTTCTGGTCATAGGCGATAAGTGGTTTAAAGGTCTCCATGGCAAGGTTGTACTTGCCCTGCCGGAACAGGTCCTTTCCATCCTGATATTGTCCAGGATAGTCAACCTGCCCCCAAACGACCAGATTAAAAAAAACAAGAAATACAAAACCGATAATTTTTTTCATCATCATAACTTGGTTCTTTAAACTGTCACTTCGAAAAATCTATTCCCACTCTATGGTTGCCGGAGGTTTTGAACTGATATCATAGACCACACGGTTCACCCCTTTCACCTTGTTAATAATATCGCTCGATACCTCAGCGAGGAATTCATATGGCAGGTGTGCCCAGTCGGCGGTCATGCCGTCAGTGCTGGTCACCGCCCGCAAGCTTACAATGCGTTCATAGGTCCTTTCGTCCCCCATCACGCCAACGGATTGCAACGGTGTCAGTATTGCACCTGCCTGCCAGACCTTGTCATAAAGACCATGCCGCTTTAGTCCGCTGATAAATATATGGTCAACCTCCTGCAGCACACCAACTTTTTCCGGGTTGATCTCACCAAGGATCCGGATACCCAGCCCTGGTCCAGGGAAAGGATGGCGGCCCAGGATCGCCGGATCAATGTTAAGGGTTTTTCCGACTATCCGGACCTCGTCCTTAAACAATGTATTCAGCGGCTCCACCACTTTCAGTTTCATTTTTTCCGGAAGCCCCCCCACGTTGTGATGTGACTTGATGGTGGCGGAAGGACCTTTTACTGAAACCGATTCTATCACATCCGGATAGATTGTGCCCTGCCCCAGCCACTTAACATCCTTGATCTGATGAGCCTCCACATCAAAGACTTCTATGAAGGTCTTCCCTATAGCCTTTCTTTTTGATTCCGGCTCAGATAAACCGGATAACGCTTTATAAAAAAGACCTTTTGCATCGATGCCCCTGATATTTAATCCCATGTATTGGTAAGAATCCAGCACCTGCTGATATTCATTTTTCCTCAGCAAACCGTTGTCCACAAAAATGCAGTGCAGATTCTTGCCAATAGCCCGGTGAATGAGCGTTGCCGCCACGGTGGAGTCTACCCCGCCGGACAAGGCCATGACAACTTTATCGTCGCCGAGTTTTTGCTTAAGCTCGCTTACGGTGGATTCTACGAACTGATCCGGTGTCCAATCCTGGGCACAGCCACAAATATGAACTACGAAATTGCGCAACAGGTTTTTACCCTCGGTTGTATGCGTGACTTCCGGATGAAACTGAATCCCGTATTTTTCCTTGCCGCGTACCTTGAAGGCCGCTACCGGCACCGTGGAAGTACTCGCGATCACTTCGAATTCGTCAGGTACCGCAGAAATGGTATCGGCGTGCGACATCCACACCTGCGTATCAAGTGAGATCTCTTTCAGGAGATTGTTATGATGATCCACGGTCGTAAGCCTGGCCCTGCCGTACTCCCTGGTGTGAGAAGGCATTACCTTACCCCCCATCAGATGGGCCATTAACTGGGCTCCGTAACAAACACCGAGGAGCGGTATTTTTTCAAATTTGGAAAAATCGACCTTCGGAGACCCCTCATCCCTTACAGAACAGGGGCTTCCGGAAAGGATAACCCCTTTTACATCACTGGTCAGCGCCGGAATCTTGCTGAAGGGGTGGATTTCACAGTAAACGTTTAATTCGCGTACTCTGCGGGCAATTAGCTGGGTGTATTGGGAACCAAAATCGAGGATCAGAATCTGCTGAGGCATGCTGCAAAGATAACAGAAGGGAGGAAAGGGGAAATAAGGAAAATGGGGATATCCTTATTTCCTTCTTCCTCCTCAGAAGGACATGGTCATCAGGCCAATTTGGAAGCCGAGGGCCGAAAAATTATTGTAACGGAACTTCTCGCTTTTGTTGGTGGAATAATCGTAATGGACAGCGGCCGTTATACCCACCGATCCTCGCTCAGTGAACCGGAACAAAACCCCGATCTCCGGGCGGGCCAAAAATCCCCAGGAACGCTCGGCATCTTCATAGATGTTGTAGTACAATACATACTCGTTGGTGTTGGCACCCAGGCCAAGGCCGGCATAAGGAAAAAACCGATCCTCATCCTCCTCCTTAAAATAATACTGACCGCTCACCACACCTGAATAGGAATAGATATAATGAAAGTAATCGGTGGTAATTGCCCCGGTGGGATTCTGTTTCGTGGAGGTGGGTTCGTACTGATCAAAATTAGCCCATCCGATATCCAACCCCGCTGAAAACTTAGGCCGGATAAAACCTCTGTATCCAAATTTGCCCCCCGCGGCGCTGATGTCGTCAATCCACCCCGTATTGGAAGTGGGCTTTTGCACATCCAGGCTCATGTATAAATACTTGTCCTGTGCAAGAAGCAGCGTTGAAGAAAGGAGGCAGATCAATAAAAATATATAACGCATGATCATTTTCCGATATAAGGTGATTGAATGAACGCCTGATCGATGGCTTCTTCTGTTTGTGCATTTCGGTCGATGGTACTGTACACATCACCCAGATATGCATCCCACACAACCTTCACTTTGTTATCCGGTGTTTTGTTTTTCAGGTCCACAAGCTCAATGATCAACACGCCCGTATTGTAAGCATAGGTGTTCACGTAGGGATAGGAATAATATGATCCATAACCATAGTAACCGGAGTAGTAATTTCCGGGATAACCATAATAGTTGGGATAGACGATCTCCTGAAAAACATTGAAATCATTAACGACCATTACATTCACACCAATGTCCGGGTTAGCATTCCTTGCAACCCATGTATACCCCCTTGCTTCCATGTTGGCATTAATGATTCCCAACACATGGCGCGGGTAGCGGCTTTCCGGATAAGTGATGATGGTATCCTCAGAGTTGTTGGAAACAAATCCAATGGTATCGGTCGGGATAGCATAAGTTGTATACGCCGTGAAATCTGCCTCAGGATCGTAATTGGTCGACACCACCATCTGGTCGATAAGCTCGGCGGAATCAGGCTCAGTCTGGCAGCCCCAGAGCCCGGCCAAAATAGCGACGATAAAATAAGTGGTTTTTCTCATGATATGTAAACGACAAAAACTACCAATAATTGTTGGTTAACCGTTAGACCCAATAGCGCTGCAAATAGTTCAAAACAAAGGAATAAAAATTTGTGCCGTGAAGCGCTGAGTGCCCGGCATTTCAGAAGGTAACGGCGTGGAGAGCGAGTCCTTTTTTTTAACCAGCTATAATGGATTGTTGGACACAACAAGGCCCGCTCCAAACAACAACACAAACAACAAGGTTGAGAGCGCCATTTGTTTAAGATAGGGATCCAAAAATTCCGGCTGTTTTCGACTTACGGCCACTCCGTTCTTTACAAACAAGGGAAGCGCGATCAGGAAAATAAATTGGGCAGGCGAATGGAATTTCAGCACGGTATATATAAAGGCAAAGAATACAGCAGACCCAAGCAGCATCCAGTGGTAGGCGATGGCCTTTTTCCTCCCAAGGCGAACAGGTATGGAATATTTTCCCGCCAGCTTATCTGATTCAATGTCCCGGATGTTATTGATATTCAGTACAGCGATCGAGAGAAGTCCCATACTGAGGGCAGGCAGGACTTCGTACCAGGAAATAATTTTCGTGAACAAATAATAGGAGCCCATGACTCCCACCAAACCGAAAAAGATCAGGACGGAAAGATCACCTAACCCGAGATATCCGTAAGGTCTTCTGCCGATCGTATAGGTGACCGCCGCGCCAATGCTGAGCAAACCCAGCGCTAAAAAGAAAAAGATGGCACTCCAGTCAAGACCAAAAGAAACAAAAAGCAACACCATGCCCGCGACGAGGCTCAGCAGGCCAAAAATAATTATCGCCATTCTCATTTGTCGCGGCGGAATAACACCTGACTGAACCGCTCGGGAGGGGCCCTTGCGACTCACACTATCTGCTCCGTGAACAGCGTCGCCATAATCATTCGCGAGGTTGGACAATATTTGCAAAAAAATTGTTGTGAGAATGCAGAGAAGAAAGATATCCCAACGGAACGCTCGGGCTTTATGGGCTAAAAAACCACCCATGGCAATGCAGGATAACGCGAGTGGAAGCGTTCTTAGTCGAAAAGCTTTAAGCCAGTGCCGGGTATTCACGGCGTAATCTGCTTAATGATGGCCTCGTCCAGCGGACTCACTTTGGGACCATAGAAACCACAGACCTCACCTTTCTTATTCACAAGGTATTTGCAGAAATTCCACATGGGCTTTTTTCCGGATCTGGCGGTCAGCCACTGGTAGAGGGGGTGCTGGTCCTTGCCTTTCACAGAGATCTTTTCAAACATCTGAAAAGTAACCCCGTAATTCTTTTGGCAAAAGCCGGCGATCTCAGCATTGGTGCCGGGTTCCTGCCATAAAAAATTATTGGCGGGAAAGCCCAGCACCACCACCTTGTCACCATAGTCTTCGTGCAATTTTTGTAAGGCCTCATACTGCGGGGTATATCCGCATTTGGAGGCTGTGTTAACAATTAAGAGATTCTTGCCTTTGTAACGTTCGAGGTCCACAGGCGTCCCATCAATACTATTGATCCTGAAATCGTACAGTGATCCTTTTACGCTTTCATATGACCTTGAAAAAAGTTTTTCGGAAAGCTGTGCAAAAATTCCCATGGCGATGATCGACGCAAAGATGACCAGTTTATAATGCATTCAGTATCTCCTTGTCCATTGGCTGTACCTTCGAAGGGAAAAATTTTACCGAGCCATCGGGTTTCACCAGGTACTTGCAGAAGTTCCAGGTTGGCTCATGTCCTGTTTTCTCTTTCAACCACTGGTACAACGGATGCTGGTCTCCACCCTTCACGGAAATTTTTTCGAACATCTGAAATGTTACGCCGTAATTCTTCTCACAAAATTCGGCGATCTCAAGATTGGAGCCCGGTTCCTGTGCGCCAAAATTATTGGCGGGAAAACCCAGGATCACAACCTTATCACCAAATTCCTCGTGCAGTTTCTGAAGGTCCGCATACTGCGGAGTATTCCCGCATTTCGAGGCAACATTCACGATCAACAAGGTCTTCCCCCTGTACCGTTCAAAATCAATCTCCTCCCCTTCCAGTGAATTCATCCGGAAATCATAGATGGATTGTTCGGTGGTAGCGACCATAAGCGATAGAAGAAAAATAAGTGTTTTCATAATCTCGGGTTTTTAAACTCGCCCGCTTCACCGGCAAAAAGGTCAGGCGGCAACGAATACAATTTCAGTTATAAATCAACAACAATCAAAATCTATCTTACATTTTTTCCGGCACCTGGATGCCCAGTAAATACATGCCTCGTTTAAGGACAAAACCCACTGCTTCAGACAGGGCAACCCTCAATTGCAATTTGG
>JBBEBN010000227.1:0-5131 GCA_040882305.1 Cyclobacteriaceae bacterium | reverse complement strand
GCCGCACAGTCACTGGCCTGTATTCGCGATCTGGAAATGACTCCTGAGCTGGTGAACGTCAACGGAGGCGCCATTGCTATTGGCCACCCGCTGGGATGCAGTGGCGTGCGCATCAGCGCCACCCTTGTCCGGGAAATGCAAAAGCGAAAAATTAAATACGGTGTGGCCACCATGTGTATCGGTGTTGGACAAGGGGCAGCCATTCTATATGAGAATGTCAGCTAAAAAACGATGAGATACTTTTTTGAGATCGCCTATCACGGGGGCCATTACCATGGATGGCAAAGCCAGCACAATGCCATCGGTGTGCAAACTGTGGTGGAGAACGTGATGTCAAAGATCCTGCGGACGGCGGTGGAGATCGTCGGAAGCGGTCGCACGGATACGGGTGTGCACTGTGAACAACAGTTCTTCCATACCGACCTTTCCGTAGATTTTGAGTCGGGACAATTGCTCCTGAACCTGAATTCTTTTTTACCGGGAGATATTGCGATAAAATCCATCAGGTCGGTGCGATCCGATGCCAGCGCGCGTTACGACGCAGTGGAACGAACGTATCGTTATGAGATCACGAGAGTGAAGAATCCCTTTTTACAGGGACTGAGCTGGCATTACTTTAAAGTCCTAAAAATTGAAAACATGAATAAGGCGGCTGCGTTATTACTGGGTGAACATGATTTTGAATGTTTCAGCAAGGTAAAAACGGACGTAAATCATTTTCTTTGCGACGTGAAAAAAGCGGGATGGGTGGAAAAAGGTGATCGGCTGATCTTTACTATTTCGGCGAACCGTTTCCTTCGGGGTATGGTTCGGGCTATTGTCGGGACCTTACTGGAAGTTGGAACGGGAAAGATCACGCAAAAGGAATTTGTGGCTATTTTGCAAAGCAGGGACCGGAAAAGAGCAGGTGCCAATGTTCCCGCCCAGGGGTTATACCTGGAAAAAGTAAAATATCCTACCCGAATTTTTATTTAATAAAACCGCTGAATTGTGGAGAGAGAACAGGTAAAGAGTGGAAACATTATTGACTGGTCGGTCCTGAGAAGGCTGATAAAGTTTGTAACGCCTTACCGCAAAAGTTTTTACAGCCTGATGTTGCTTACCGTGGTGCTCGGCGTGCTCACACCCGTGAGGCCATTCCTCATTCAGCATACGATTGACAATGATGTGGCGGTGGGAAACTATGAGGGTATGGTGAGCGTCATGTTTTTGTTGCTGGGTCTGCTTGTCGCCCACTCCATCGCCCAGTATGCGCACACGTATGTTTCCGGATGGCTTGGGCAACAGGTGATCAGGGATATCAGGACGAAACTTTACGAGCACATCGTTAACCTGCGGCTGAAATTCTTTGACAGGACACCCATCGGCCGGTTGGTGACGAGAACTATTTCGGATGTTGAAACGCTCACAGATGTATTTAGCGAAGGGCTTGCCGCAATGGCTGGCGACCTGCTACAAATCGTCTTTATTCTGGCATTTATGTTTTATCAGGACTGGCGGCTGGCGCTGTTAAGCCTTTCGACCATCCCATTGCTCCTGATCAGCACCTACATCTTCAAGGAAAAGATAAAAGTCACCTTCAACGATGTGCGCAACGCGGTGGCTAATCTCAACACTTTTGTGCAGGAGCACCTGACCGGGATGAACATCGTTCAGATCTTCGCAAGTGAAAAAACCGAATATGAAAAATTCAAATCCATCAATGAAGAGCACCGCCATGCGAACCTTCGGTCCGTCTTATATTATTCTGTTTATTTTCCGGTAGCGGAGATCATCGCGGCCGCAGGCATTGGTCTGCTGGTGTGGTATGGCGCCAAGGGCGTTATTCATATGGAGGAAACCGGGATCACAATCGGTAAGCTTATAGCCTTCATCATGTATATCCAGATGTTTTTCCGGCCGATCCGAATGATCGCTGACCGTTACAACACTTTGCAGATGGGCATTGTGAGTACGGCGCGGATTATGAACCTGCTCGACAATCAAGAGCATGTGCAGCCAAACGGCACCTATAGACCAGATCATATGAAAGGCGCCCTCGAATTCCGCCACGTGTGGTTTGCGTACAATGAAGAGCAATATGTGCTGAAAGATATAAACATCGACATTCGTGTGGGAGAGACCGTTGCATTTGTCGGTGCGACGGGCGCGGGGAAATCCTCGATCATCAATTTACTGAACCGGTTTTACGAAATTAACAAGGGATCCATTCTCGTGGATGGCGTCGATATCAGGGAATATGAACTGGGAAATCTGCGGAAAAATATCGGTGTGGTGTTGCAGGATGTATTCTTGTTTTCAGACACTATCTTCAACAATATCACATTGGGGAACCCGGATGTGAGTGAAGAGATGGTCTGGCACGCCGCTGACCTGGTCGGTGCGCGAAAATTTATTGATCGCCTGCCTGGAAAATTATCGTACAATGTCATGGAGCGCGGCGCGACGTTATCGGTCGGGCAACGTCAGCTCATTTCCTTTATCCGCGCAATGGTGTATAACCCGAAGATCCTCATTCTGGATGAGGCAACGTCTTCTGTTGACTCCGAGACGGAAGAAATGATCCAGCAGGCCATTGAAAAAATGATGAGCGGACGCACGTCGGTTGTCATCGCGCACCGCCTCTCAACCATTCAGAGAGCGGACAAGATCATCGTACTCGATCGCGGAGAGATCAAAGAGACCGGACGGCATGAAGAACTTCTGTCAAAAGACGGTTTTTATGCACATCTCCACAAGATGCAATATAAAGAGTTTGCCGGGTAGACGCCTCGGCAAAGCCGGTTCGTTTCGTAAGCAACGGCAATTTAAAAGTGTTATCTTTGTCTTTCATGCGAGTATCAAAAGTACTTTTGGCATCGTTGATAACCCTGGTTGCTTCGGAATGTGTTTATGCGCAACGTTCCGGCAAGGTGACCAAATCGCGTTTTCATTATTCCACTCCAAAGGTGCGTGGCAACAAAGCCAAGATAATCTGCCCAATTTTTACCAACAGCAAATATCCTTTTCACGGTCTGGGTTTTAAGCTGGGCGACCCATTTGCGTTGACGTATAAGTACTATCCCAACAAACGGTTTTCGTTTGCCGCGGATGTTGGAAAAGCTGCGAGCGGTTTGTACAACAGATATTTCCGGGAGAAGTTTAACTTTTATGCGATGGAAGACACCTTGCCTTCAGATGGATCCGCGCTCGTGTACCTCACACATCGTGTGAAGTCGGATCTGATCGGAGAATTAAAGGTACTTTATCACGTGGATGGGAAAAGGATTTCCGACGGACTGCAAGCTTATATCGGCGTGGGATGGGAATGGAAAAGAACAAGGCTGCAATACGATTATCAGTATTTTGAGGGAGGGAGCAACCCGCCACCATCAGATCCTTTCGGGTCTTTTGAGCGCAGCCGCGTAACGATGGGCCCCCAGGTTATGCTGGGAATTGAATACGCATATTTCCGGATCCCCATTTCCGCATTCATGGAAGTAGAATATTTCAGTGACATTCAGGCCGACCCCGGATGGCAACGGTTTGAGGGAGGGGTTGGGTTGAGGTATATATTCTGATTGAGATTAAGAAAGTTTTCACTAGAAGACTCCACGTCAAGTTGATATATTTTGGCGGTTGCCTGTTACCGGTTGCCAGGGTGAGCAGCTAATTTTTGATACTCCCTTCTGGTGCGGTACACACGCGGTAACTGGTATCTGGCAACCGGCCACCTGGCAACTGGGCCTATGCGTCAGCTTTCAGCCTTCTCTTCAAGCTGCCCCTGCTTGTCGAAAAGGTCGCGGTACATGCCATCTTTTTCGAGGAGTGAGTCGTGAGTACCCACTTCAACAATTCTTCCGTCGACGAGTACAAGGATCTTGTTTGCAAGTTTGGCGGAAGAGACGCGGTGTGAAATGATGATGGTCGTCCGTCCTTTCATGATGCGTTTGAGGCTGTTGAGGATATTATTTTCCGTGTTTGTATCGACGGCGGAAAGGGCATCGTCGAGCATGAGAATTTTCGGCTCCCGCACTACCGCCCGTGCAATGGATACGCGTTGCTTCTGACCTCCCGAGAGTGTTATTCCCCTTTCACCGATACGCGTTTCAAATCCTAGCGGAAAGGCGCGGATGTTGTCATAGACATCGGCATCTTTCGCTGCCTGGAAGACCCTCGACTCTCCCGGGTGCATCAATCCAAATCCTATATTGTTGTAGATCGTGTCACTGAAAAGAAAAACATCCTGCGGCACATATCCGATCTGACTTCTCAGGCTGTTGAGGTTGTAATGTGCGATGGGAATATCATCGATCAGGATCTCACCTTCGCGAACATCATAAAGCCGCGAGATGAGATTGGAGATAGTGCTTTTTCCCGAACCGGTGGTGCCGATAATGGCAAGCGACTCGCCTGGATTCACCGCAATGGAAATATCCCTCAGCGCTTTTATTCCCGTATCCGGATAGGTGAAGGAAACATTTCTGAATTCGATCTTGCCTTCAATCCCCCGCGCGAGATTTTTTTCTGAAACGATATTCGATGAGGTTCTTAAGAATTCATTGATCCGTTTCTGCGAGGCTTCAGCGCGCTGCACCAGGCTGCTGGTCCAACCCAGGGAAGTCACGGGCCACGTGAGAAGGTTGACGTAAATAATGAATTCTGCTATGACGCCGATGGTGAGGCTGCCCTTGATCACCAGCGAGCTTCCCGCGTACACAGTAAGAATGGTGCTCAAACCCACCAGCCCCATAATGAGGGGAAAAAATAGCGATTGGACTACCGTCAGTTTCATAGACTGCTTTTTGTAGCCTTCGCTTTCGTCTTCAAATTTTGTAACGGATTCATGTTCCCTGTTAAAGGATTTTAAAACCCGTATGCCGCTGAATGCTTCCTGAACAAAGGTGGATAGCCGTGATTGACTCCGCTGGATCTCTTCCGACCTTTTTTCGATGGTATTGTTGACCAAGAAAATGCTCAATGACAGGAGGGGCAGCGGACTTAATGCGTACCATGTTAAGGTTGGGCTGATCTTGAACATGACGGGGATGAGCATGAGAAATAGCGTGACGAGTGTTAACCCGTACATGATCGCCGGACCAAGATACATGCGCACGCGGCTAACGTCTTCCGAGATCCTGTTCATGAGATC
>JBBEBN010000226.1:0-5131 GCA_040882305.1 Cyclobacteriaceae bacterium | reverse complement strand
AGGGGACGGAAAACCTCTAAATTCCCTGTGTTGCGAACCCCACAATCCGTGTGGCTAATTCAGCTCCAGGACAACCACCGAAAATGGAGGAAGCTTCACCTGAAGGGTATTGTCCTTCAACTGAGCATCCTTAAAGACGGCCGGTTTAACCTTGCCGGGGTTGTCAAAAGTATTGTGATCCTGAATGGAGGAAGCGGTAAGGATCCTTCCACTCAATTTCCTGAATCTTGATCCGAAGAATTTTATAGCAACATCCTGCGATCTTTTTGCGTCGATGTTGACAAGCGAGATGTGGGTAACGCCAGTGCTGTCAATGGAGGCGGAAGAAGAAATGGCGGGAAGTTTTTCACTTCCCCAGAGAAAGTCATCGGACCTAATCGTGACAGGTAGAAGCTTTGCATCCTGATGCACGTTATACATCTCCATAACGTGGTATGTTGGCGTTAATATCATTTTTTCCCCGTCGGTAAGAATAACGGATTGGAGTACGTTGATCGTCTGCGCGAGGTTGGCCATACGCACTCTTTCGGCGTGGTTGTTGAAAATATTGAGCGTAACACCGGCGATCATAGCGTCGCGCATCGTATTCTGTTGATAAAGGAAGCCGGGATTGGTTCCTGGTTCAACGTTATACCATCCACCCCACTCATCCACCACCAGGGCTACCCTTTTCGCCGGGTCGTATTTATCCATGATCGTAGAGTGCCGGGTCACCAGTTCCTCCATCCGAAGCGCAACCTTCATCGTTTTGAAGTACTGTTCTTCGCTGAAACCTGTCGCAGGTCCTTTGTTTGACCAGTCTGTGACAGAATAATGATGCAGGGCAACTCCTTCCAGCATACGGTGTGGAATATCCCGCATCAAAACTTCGGTCCAGTGGTAGTCGCCACCATTCGCTCCCGAGGCTATACGGAACATGCTGCTGCTGTTCGTCCAGTCAGTCAGAAAGGTGGCATACTGTCGATAAACATTCGCATAATATTCGGGAGTCATGTTTCCGCCGCAGCCCCATGCTTCATTACCAACACCCCAGTAGGAGACATTCCAGGGTTTTTCGCGTCCATTTCTTTTCCGCCAGTCAGACATCGGACTGACACCATCAAAATTTACGTACTGGACCCAGTCCGTAACATCCTGAACAGTTCCGCTTCCCACATTTGCAGCCAGGTACGGTTCGGCGCCGATCAGTTCACACATGTTCAGGAAGTCATGCGTGCCAAAACTGTTGTCTTCTGTCACTCCTCCCCACCACACGTTGACAATTTTCGGGCGGTCTTCTTTAGATCCTACGCCGTCTTTCCAATGATAGGTGTCCGCAAAACATCCCCCGGGCCAACGGAGGTTGGGGACTTTCAATTTTCTCAACGCGTCAACGACGTCATTGCGCACACCATGCGTGTTTGGAATGTCCTCATTGTCTTCTCCAACATAAAATCCCCCGTATATGCACCTGCCGAGATGTTCAGCAAAGTGACCATAGATATGTTTGCTGATGATAACATCCGGGTCCTGGCTCTGCACCGTGATGCTGTTGCCCGTCTGCCCGTAAGCAAAAGAACACGTCAGAATACCTGACAACAGAAATAAGAAGCGCTGATTCCTCATCATACTGGTTTTTTATTGGAACGATCTCATGAGAACGCCGCCTGGCTCCACACAGGCGGAAGATAACAGTACAATTTACACTTATTTTCCGGAACCCGGATTCCGCGGCAGTAGTTTTTAACATGAAATCGCCGATGACAGTTTCATGCTAAAGCACGCAATCCGTCGCGTCCGTACTTGCGGTTCTTCGGCCACAGCGGCGATCTAAATGAACTTGATCCCGTTGGCCTGCATCTTTTTGTACTTCAGGCCATCAAAAACATAATAGTAAGCCCCTTTCCGGGAAGACTGTTTCTCTTTCTCGTTCAGTTTATTCAGCACTCCCAACGAGAGGATCTTCTTTGTGAAATTCCTTTTGTCAAGAGGGGTATCGTAGATCGCTTCATATAGGCTCTGCAACTGAGGGAGGGTAAATTTCGTGGGGAGCAATTCAAATCCCACCGGATGGGCAACCACTTTTTCCTGGAGCCTTTCCTTGGCTTCCTTTACCATTTGTCTGTGGTCAAAAATAAGGGGAGGCATTCTGTTGAGAAGGAACCATTTTGCCTCGTGCTCCAGCTGGAGCTGTTCGCTGTAGTCGGCAATATTGATCAAAGCAAAATAGGCTAAGGAGATCACCCTTCCCGCACTGTCGCGGTCAACATCGCTGAAAGTGTAGAGCTGTTCCATGTAAATATCCTTCATCCCGGTCAAACTGTAAAGCACCCGGGTAGCGGCTTCATCAGCATTCTCGTCCTTGCCCACAAAGCCACCCATAAGGGACCACTTGCCTTTTTCGGGTTCAAAGCCTCGCTTTATCAGTAAAGCTTTCAACTGGCTTCCATCGAAACCAAAAATAATACAGTCAACCGCAACAAGGATCTTATGGTGACTTTTATAACGGCTTAATTTCATTTATCTGGGGAAAGATGGGCGAATATGCATATAGCCGGATAATTTCGCAACGGCCCCTCTCACTTTCTCATCCATTGAAGCTGATCATCACAAAAACAACGATGCCGACAACGATAAGGGAGAAAACAATATCCCATATGTTGTAACTATTTCGGTTCTCAGCCTTTTGGGCCTCCGTGAGCGAACCAAAGGTGAGGCCTTTGATTTGCTGTTCGGACGGCGCCGGTGTCACCAGGCTTACCACAATGCAAAGGATGACGGAAAACAGGAAAAACCAGGCCGCGAACGTGAGGAAATTCACATTTCCAATAAAATAAAACAGGCTGCCCTCATCGAAGGAATCCCGGCTGAGTTCGAGCGTGAGCCGGATGAAAGCCACTAATATCCCAGCCATTAATGTGGCCATAGCCCCTTTGCTGTTAACGCGTTTATGAAATATGCCCAGGAGAAACACCGCGGTGATGGGAGGCGCAATATACGCTTGCACCGACTGGAGATATTCGTACAACACGCCGGAAATATTTTGCATAATAGGGATCCATGCGATACCGAGGATCACCACGATACCGGTGGCGATGCGCCCTATCATCACCAGCTTGGCTTCAGAGGCACCTGGATGAAGTTTCTTATAGATATCAACGGTAAATAGTGTTGAACACGAATTAAAAATGGAGGCAAGCGAACTCATCAGGGCTGCCAGCAACCCTGCGGCCACCAGTCCTCTTAATCCCGCGGGCATCTTGTCCATCAGCAAGGCGGCAAAGGCCTGGTCAGGTGTATCCCAGCTCAGTTCGCCCTTGTTTTTCAGTGCAAGCGCAATCACCCCGGGTATGAGAAAAAGAAATACGGGCATGAGTTTCAGGAAACCTCCGAAGATGGTACCTCTTCTACCCTGCTGAATATTTCTCGCAGCCAGCGCACGCTGCACAATGTACTGGTCGGTGCACCAGTACCAGGTGCCCACGATCGTACTGGTGATCACAAGGCTGGGCCAGGGAAACTCCAGATCGGACGCAGGACGCCACATGTCGAGATAACCCGGCTCCAGGGCGGCCCTCATTCCGCTCCATCCACCTACTTCATTAAGGCCGACAAACGTAAGCGTAGCGGCTCCCAGCACAAGGACGATGGTTTGCAGTGCTTCCGTGTACATCACTGCACGCATTCCTCCCATGATGGTATAGCCACCTGTGAGCAGCACTGTTAAGAAAGCTCCATCCCAGAAATCAATATCGAGAATGGAGGAGATGACAATCCCGCCTGCATATACCGTAACAGATACTTTCGTCAGTACATATGCGATAAGGGAAAAAACACTGAGGAACCAGCGGGTCGATGCATTGAAACGCCTTTCCAGGAATTCGGGCATTGTGAATACACCGCTCCTGATATAAAAGGGAAGAAAAACCCAACCAAGAGTGATCACAAGCCAGGCATGCAGCTCATAGATCAGCATGGGAATCTTGCCACCAGCTCCCGCCCCGGCCAGGCCTACCACGTGCTCCGATCCGATATTTGAAGCGAATATGGAGGCCCCTACAACAAACCATCCCAGGTTGCGCCCCGCAAGAAAGTAGTCAGTAGTGTTTTTTTGCTTTCGGGTCATTACCCAAATCGCAATCGTGGCGAGCAGTAAAAAATATGATCCAATGACTACCCAGTCGAGGGTTGCAAACGAGTTCATAGGTTGAGTTTAAGTGCTAACGCCATAAGTCAATCACCGGTCGTGCGAATCAGCGGTAACATGAATCGTTAATTCGCAGCATATTTTTAAATGCGTATAATCTCGTATCCCTATCTATTAGAACATATTCGATACCTGCCATCTCTGCAAAATCTTCCAGGTACTCGGCGGTTAAATTCTGGCTGTAACAGGTATGGTGTGCGCCGCCGGCAAGTATCCATGCCGCACAACCGGTTTGCAGGTCGGGATGGGGCTTCCACAACACCCTTGCTACTGGTAGTTTCGGCAGGTCATGGGATGGCTTTACAGCGTCGACGGTATTGACGACAAGCCTGAAGCGGTTGCCCATATCCACGACGGAGGCGTTTAAGGCAGGGCCCGAAGCTGCGTTAAACACGAGCCTGACAGGATCAGCCTTCCCGCCAATACCCAGTGGGTGAATTTCGCAGGAAGGTCTTCCATCTGCAACAGACTCGCATATTTCAAGCATGTGCGCGCCCAGCACCATCGGATTGGTCGGGTCAAAATGATAAGTGTAATCTTCCATAAAGGAGTTGCCTCCTTCCAAGCCGCTGCCCATCACTTTCATCGCGCGTACCAGCGCCGCCGTCTTCCAGTCACCTTCGGCACCAAAACCGTATCCCTGCGCCATCAGTCGCTGCACGGCCATTCCAGGGAGCTGCATCATGCCGTGAAGGTCTTCAAAGGTATTGGTGAACCCCCGGAAATTCCCGTCTGATAAAAAAACGCGAAGACCCAGCTCGATCTTTGCGGACTCGCGAAGAGCAGCGTGTTTCTCTCCTCCTTTTCGAAGGGCTGGCACAACCGCGTAGCTATCCTCATATTCGGATACAAGCCTGCCGACTGCCTCATCCGATATCTCATTAATGACCTTCACCAGGTCACCGACGCCGTAACCATTGACAGAATAACCGAACACGATCTCGG
>JBBEBN010000225.1:0-5135 GCA_040882305.1 Cyclobacteriaceae bacterium | reverse complement strand
GGCTCGGAGCTACCGCTCCTCACCCTGGGCTTGGTTATCGCGCCCCTTCAGGGCTACACACACATTACGTAGTTTTCCCCGGACACCACTGATTACCGAATTGGGATTTATATGGAGGAGGATTCGATAGTTCTTTCACGGGTTTTGGACAGAAAGGAGATATACCGGTATTTTCCAAATAGGTGATTTTTATTTCTTCAAAGCTCGCCTTACTTCAGCAGATCAAACACGTGTGTATACTTCAACGTCAATCCCCGGTTGCTAACTCTTCCATCAGTGTAGACATCATTATATACCAGGAACAAGCCTGTGTTGGCCTGTTCCAGTAAACTGAACCTGATATTCAACAACCACAGATCTGCTTCGCTGTTGTATTGAATGTAGCTTTGGAGGTTGATACGCGGTGTAAAAGAGTAACTGATACGGTGTCCGAAAATTTTTGCGAGGAAATCACCGGCAGGCAGACGCACGTCGTTTAGTGCCAGGTTGAATTCGGAATTGAACTTATCTCCAAGACGGAGTCCAAATATCCCGGTGTTCAGGTAACGCCTTCCTCCAAAAGAGCCTCCGAGTACAGACCGAAGGTTTACATAAAAAGGTTTGCTGGCATTGGTCATAAACACGAGCTGCGCTTCGCGGTGATGGTAAGTCCCTACGGGAACAATAACACCTTCCGACAGCTCGAAAGGAGTGACGACACCTTCTGTTGTGAAATTAATACCTGTGTGGATCTCCAGTCCGTTCAACCAGACCCAGTGATGGTCGACATGGAGGTAACTTGTCTCAAGAAAGTTATCGAAGTTCCAGTAACTCCTGTAACTGAAATGAGGACGCCATTCCATCAGTCCGAATTTTCCATTCATTCTGATCTGTTTCAAAAGGGCCACCTCCGGCTTCCTGAAAGCAGAGCGCATTAAAAAGCCAACTTCAGGATTGAAACCTTCTCCCACTTCGGAATATCCGGCAGATCCCCTGAAACCATTCCATTCGTAAGAGCCCAGTATTTTGAATGCCTGCTCATTTAATTCCATTCCGGGTGTTTCTGTTTTCGCATAGTATCCTGAAATGGTCGCCTTTTTACCCAGTCCCCATTTTCCGTCAAGGGCAAAAGTGCGGTTGTAATGATTGGAGGTGTCCAGGCTCTGTTTGCTTACGATCAGCCCTCCTATAGAGGAGCGCTGCCCGATCTGATGATTTACGCGGGCCACGGTGGAATTATTTTTTTCAATGCCCAGGGTGGGCAGATCATCGGTGAGCATATTTAGGAATCCGATGTTGGTGTTATTGATCTTCCCGGATACTCGGGCGCCTCCGATGATGGGAACCACTTCTCCTTCCGGACCGATACCGATCCTTCTTGTGAAAAACAGATCTACCTCGCCAGTAGCCCCCACGGTAAATTGCCCCGCATTCTCCAGGAAGAACGGCCGTTTCTCGGGGAAGAACAGATTAAAGCGGTCGAGATTCACCTGTTGCTGATCGACTTCCACCTGGGCAAAATCCGTATTGTAAGTAAGATCAAGTGTTACGGCAGGGGTAATGCTGTACTTGATATCCGCGCCGAATTCAGGTTCAAATTTTGTTTCCGAAGGTGTTTCATTGAAATCCCGCGCCAACCTCCCCAACGCATAAGGCATCAGCTTCAGGTTCTTCGGGGGGTTGAGGTTTAGTCCCGTGAGCGTCCCCTCCAGTGAAAGTCTCTTGAGGTCGAATTGGATCGGCAGGGGGGCCCAGTAAGCGATCTCATTTGTTTTGCGGATGTTGCGCTGAAAGTTCACTCCCCAGGTTTGATCCTGACCCGAGGCAAATCGCAACGTCCGCAGTGGTATGGCAAACTCGGCGCTCCATCCGAAATCTCCCACCTTTGATTTGACTGTGAAAGAGGCGTCCCAGTTCAGGTTAAAGCCTCCGATGACGCCGGGCTGCTGACGGTTAACTGACTGCGTGCCCTGGCCTTCATTGTCTACCTGTCCGTCATACTCGATCCCGATAGGATTGGTGCCGAACATAAATCCGTTTTGGCCGTCGAAGTAAGTGTCAAGGATAAAAAGAAAACTATCGGTATTATCGAGTGTAGCGTCTCTTCGCGGATCGGAAACGACGAGTTTGTCTGGTTCAGCATCGAAACATATCACTGAAAGGTAGAATGTTGTCGCGGTGTAGCCGATCCTGACCTCCGTTTTTTCCGATGCCGGGTATCCTGCATTGGGTTTAGTCTGGATAAACTGATCGATAGGAGGGACGTATTTCCAGAGCGCTTCATTCAACACCTCTCCGTCTAGTATGGGAGCTTCGGGTAGGTTGGACGCTTGTGCGCTTGGCCGGTTGCTGACGTTCGGATTCGCCTCCAGGGTCTGTGACTTTACTGACAAAGTAACCAGCGCAACGAATACCAATTGCAGCCCAAGACTGCGAACAAAAAGAATCGAATTCATAAATGGAGGCCGCTGCCTGGAATGATGATCATCAAAGTATAAAAGTAATGGTTTTCACCATCCGGGAGGAAATGATTTTTTGAGGGGTCGAATTTGGCTATTTTTAGGTTCAACTTCTTCAATAAACGGTTTGGAAACAAATACTGCTTCCGGTCACTATGATGTGATTGTCTTCGGTGTTGGGTCCATGGGTTCGGCCGCGTGCTGGTTCCTTGCGCGCCGCGGGCAGAAAGTTTTAGGACTCGAGCAATTTGATACACCTCACGAAAACGGTTCGCATGCCGGTCAGAGCAGGTTTGGAAGGTTTTGACAGGTCGGCCCGGCTATTGGCTTTATGTACGGTCAAGGGACAACGCCCATAATTCTTTATATATTTGCATACCAACAAATCAAATCTTATGCGAGCTAAGATGGCTGGAATGGCTGTAAAGAAGACGACCGTGGAAGAAGAGCAGCGGATGAAGGACGAAGAATTTCTAAAGCTCGAGCCTGTTGAAAGACTAAAGATTCATGAAACATTGAGGAAACGTATTTGGGGAGACCGTTATAACAAGCTTTCCCTAAAAGGTCTTAAAGTCACCAAGAAACCGATCCCTTCATGAGTTTTTTCAGTAAGGTTCATGAACGGATACTTCGGAAATTCATTTTGTATGATGTTGAGTTTGTTTTGATCGGCGGACATGCAATGGTTTTTTATGGAGTAAGAAGGACAACATCTGATATTGATATCCTGGTTCGCCCAACCCTTGATAACGGGATGAAAATTCTCAAAGCATTTCAAAGTTTAAAGCTTCAAACTGACGATATTATTCCATCGGATTTCACAAAGGAGCAGGTCTTTACATTTGGTTTGGAACCGGATGCGGTCGACATTCTTACATTTTCGAAAGGGATTCCGATTGACGATATTTTTCGCAATGCCATAAAAACCCGCGTCGAGGATCTTACTATCAGTGTTATTGACATAAAAGATCTTCTGAAAAACAAAGAAGCCATTGAGCCCACCGCAGAGAAAGGCCTGGTCGACCAACAGGATATTCTCGCGTTAAGGCGGATTCTCAAGGCTAAATGAATATTTTGATCAGGTGCACGGGCATCTTGCCAACGGGCAATCGGTTACAGTTCCAGAAACGCAACCAGTGAAAACGCCTGGGTCCGTTCTGCGAGCAGTGTCTTCACCCGTCCCCACACGGATGCGAACAATTCCGATTTTCTGTATTGCTCCAGGCTCTCTGTATCTGTCCAGTGACTCAACGTCGTATAGACCAATTCATTGTCGAGGTCTTTCAATAGCTGGAGGTGGCTACATCCCTCAAAATTTCTGATGGCGGTTTTGTTGGCATGGAAGATCTCGAGAAATTCTTCCACGCCGGCTTGGGTGAAATGCATGCGGACGATTCGGATGATCATTTGGTTGTTGTGTGTTGGGTTTTGGACGTTGGGGTAGCATGAAGACATTAAGTCCGCACATGGCCAACATCCAAGCCCCAATATCTCTACTCAAAAATAATATTTACCACACTATCATAATCCAGTCCCAACAATTCCGAAGCGTTTCCCTTGTAAATTCCGATCTCGAGAACGTCCAGGCTGTTGAAAACAATGAAACATTCGCCTTGCTCAGCCTGGTTGTATGCGGTATGGATTCTCCGGAATTTCTCACCCCCGAACTGGACGGTGAACGCTTTGTCTTTGCAAAGGATGTCGAACGCCTGTTTTGGGATGTTGGTGATGAGGTTTCCAAAGTGGTCCACCCGGATGATGTGCCCGGTAATCTGTTTCTTGGTGGCTTTTACTTGTCTGTCAATCAATCTTTTAAGGTCGGTTACAGGCTTTCCAATGCCAGCGGGATCCTCACCGCTTGCCAGCCTGGCGGCCGCTGGGGCGAAGATTTCCTTTTCCGGAAAAGTGGAAAAAATGGGGTCTGAAGCAGGTAATTCCCAAATTTTTTCCGGCTGCTGGTGACTCAAAAGGCTAAAGAGACCGTTGTTGACTCCAATAAAAAAATGTCCTTCCAATTGCACGATCAGGAATTCTTCGCCCCGGTTGCCTGCGGCATCGACGCCTACAAGATGGACGGTACCCTTAGGGAAGTCCCGGAATACTGAGCGCATGACGTAGGCAGCATGCCCGATATCGAAGAGCCGGATCTGGTGACTGATATCGACGATCCTGGTCTCAGGATTGACGGCCAGGATGCGCGCTTTAATGGCTGCTATGTAATGGTCACTTTCCCCGGAATCTGTTAAAAGTGTTACAATGGCCATTTTTTCGGAATGATTTTTAGATGGTTGGAAAGATGGGCACTGGTTGTGTGCTTTTTATTGTATTATTTTTGTTGTCCTAAAAATACGGTATTAGCCTGAATTGTCGGGGTAAACCATGTGGTTAAATCCTCCGTTTTAAATGCGGAGGCTTACCTGGGAGTTTTCCAGGCCGAAGACGGAGAACAGGACCAGCAGAAAAAATTACTTAAACCAATAAAAAAGCATTGATAGAAAAAGTAGTAACGCTTGAAAATATTTCGCTGCCCGAGTTTCTCGGGGTGGAAAACAAAAACATTGATTCATTGGCGGCGGCTTTTCCCAAGAGTCGGATCGTATCCCGGGGTAACCAGATCGTACTAAAAGGAAGCACCTCCGAGATCGTGCAGATTGACGATATCCTTACAGCCCTCATCCAGCATTATCACAAATACGG
>JBBEBN010000224.1:0-32161 GCA_040882305.1 Cyclobacteriaceae bacterium | reverse complement strand
TGGATCCCGATACAGGCGTGATAAAAGCGATGGTGGAAGTGTAGTTTAGTTTTTGCTGATTCGACATGCTTATGGAGAGTTTGAATTTGCGCGCATTCAGGAATTTCACTTTAAGAGCAGAAAAATTATTTTCGACCTATATGAATCAATGTTGTTGACTTAAGAAATCCATGAATATAAGAACGCAGAGTCTATTTTGGGCGATTATACACTATCTTATGATCCCGGCCGGAAAGACTACGACCATGGCAAAAATTTTCACCTTTCTCCTTACCGCTTTAATTTCTTTTGTCAGCACCATTGCCCCCGCACAGCAGCGCCGGGAGAAACCGAACATTATCCTGATCAATGTCGATGACCTGGGATGGAGCGATCTGGTATGCTATGGGAGTAAATATTATGAGACTCCCAATATTGATAAACTCGCTTCGGAGGGCATTTTATTTACCAATGCCTACGCTTCTGCATCAGTGTGCTCACCTACAAGGGCTGCTATCATGACGGGGAAAGCTCCTGCAAGAACAGGTATCACCGATTGGATCAGAGCCAGGTTCCAGGGAGGCGCTATCCCTGAGGATAAACAATATCATTTGAAATACGAAGGAAATGCTTCCCATAAATTGCTCACGCCTTCAAACCCTCTATGGATGGAACTGGAAGAAGTTACTATCGCCGAACTTTTAAAACAAAATGGATACACCACCTGCCACATCGGAAAGTGGCACCTCGGGGCAGATGACTGGTATCCCGAAGAGCAGGGGTTTGACTATAACATCGGCGGATGCGATTATGGGCAACCCCCCTCTTATTTTGACCCCTATTATAACAATGAAAAAATGCCGGATATCCCCGGATTGCCTCCCAGGAAAAAAGGTGAATACCTCGAGGATCGCCTGGCGGATGAAGCCATGAATTTTATCACCACGCACCAGGATAAGCCTTTCTTTCTAAACATGTGGAACTATGCTGTGCATACTCCCATACAGGGAAGATCTGACCTGGTCACCAAATATGAAAAGAAAAAAAGGACGAACCAGAAAAGTGCGGACTATGCGGCAATGGTGGAAAGCGTAGATGAGACGGTAGGAAAAATAATGCAAACGCTTAAGAAATTGAAACTCGATCAGCAAACCCTCGTAATTTTTACTTCTGACAATGGTGGACTGGAAATGAATAATGCCACGGATAATGATCCGTTGAGATCAGGCAAAGGTTATGCCTATGAAGGAGGTATACGCGTACCCATGATCGTTAGATGGCAGGGTAAGATAAAAAAGAATCAAAGGAATGATACTCCGGTGATCAGCCATGATTTATTTCCGACATTTTGCGAGGCAGCAGGTATAACCGCTCGCGATAAACGCGACATGGATGGCCTTAGTCTCTTACCTATACTCACGGAAAATAGAACGCTTGATCGCACCACCCTTTACTGGCACTTTCCCCATTATCGTATGAGTGACATTGTTCCCTACAGCATTATCCGTGAGGGAGACTGGAAATTAATTAAGAGGTACGAGGGAAAGGAGTTTGAGCTTTTTCATCTGGGGGACGATCTCTCGGAGGAAAAGGATTTATCAGAAAAGATGCCAGAAAAAGTAGTCGAGCTCAATAAAAAGCTCATGCATTGGCTGGACGAGGCTGGTGCAAGGTTGCCAGGAGAGAATCCAAAATATACTCCAATTAAAAAATAGAAACCTGTGAACTGAATTTTTTAGATTAAAGCCCTGTTGTCAACCTTTTTTGTGCAACAATGTTGCAAATATTGACGATGACCTGTAATTTCACGGGCAGATTCGGACAACCGACGGAATGTCAATCCTGAAAACAATCATGGATAAAAGCGGAATACGGCATGGACTGAAAGCTGCCACTGTCATTCTGTTGCTTGCCGTGTACATCGCCGGGAATGCAAGTTACGGACTATTTCACCAGCTATTTCATGGGCACGAATCCTTTATATCCCACTCGCCCGATCTTGAAAAAGATCCCTGCCACAGGGTAATCCATCACTTCGAAAAGGATAATGTATGTAAGCATGATTCGCATTTTGCTGTGAATGAAACATATTGTCAGTGCGACATTCTTTGCAACCCGGATCAAATGACCGTTTTGGATCCTTCCAGGGAATCCGTCCAACCTGACACAATAATTGCCGTCATTATAACATTCGCTCATGTGGGCGAAATTTCTCTCTATCACCCCTCCAGGGCTCCGCCCCTCGCTTAAGAATCTTTCTGCCGGCGGATTTTTTATCACTACCGTTTATTTGGCGGTGATAAGTATTTTTTTAATCACTAAAAATGTTTTCGAAGAAATTGATATTGCTGATGCTGGCATTGCCCGTATGGGTGGCCAGTTATTCACAAAATGTCTGCAAAGATGTTTTCTCAGGCCAGATCCATGATGAATCAAATCAGCCAGTCATCGGTGCAGCCATAGTTATCCTGCCGCTTCAAAAAGGACAGGTAACTGACCTCCAGGGCAATTTCAGGTTTGAAGATCTTTGCTCAGGAGCCTATCGGATAAAAGTGCAATACCTCGGTTACGAGGATGTGGAATTTGACCTCGAGATCCATGGCCATGTCACCCGCATCATTCACCTTGAGGAGGGGGCAACGGAGCTTGATGAAGTGGTCATTCACCACCATGACGTTACCTTAACCGAACACGCCCGGAATTTTGTTCAGCTCAATGAGAAACAACTGGCGGAATCAGCCGGCAAGAGCCTGGGCGAATCATTGAGAGAGGTTTCAGGCGTGAACACCATTCAGACTGGCCCTGGAATTTTTAAGCCGGTCATTCATGGAGTCCACAGCCAGCGTGTCTTGATACTCAACTATGGTATCAGGCAGGAAGGACAGCAGTGGGGCGCGGAGCACGCACCTGAAATTGATCCTTTTGTTGCCTCGAATATTGTGGTGATCAAAGATGCTTCGGCCATCAAGTACGGATCGGATGCTCTGGGGGGAGTTGTTGTTGTCAATCCTCCCGCCCTGCCTGAAAGGGCTGTTCTGGGCGGAACTTTCAACTCCATCCTGCAAAGCAATGGAAGGTCGGGAACGGTTTCAGCAATGCTTGAAGGAGGTCTCAAAGATCATGAAGGCTGGGGCTGGCGCGTTCAGGGCACTGGAAAGGGAACCGGCGACTTTCACACACCAGGCTATTCTCTGACCAACACGGGAATAAAAGAGGTAAACTTTTCGGCATCTACCGGGTACCACGAAGAAACCAAAGGCTTCGATATTTTCTTCAGCCGTTTTCAAACCGAGATTGGAATACTAAAGGGAACATCCATCGGCAACATCGACGATCTGGTCTCTGCAATGGAACGTGACATACCTCAATACACCACCAGTTTTTCATACGACATCAGTGAGCCGCGCCAGGAGGTGAGTCACAACCTTTTTAAAGTGAATGGACATATCCGAACAAAGTATGGTGAGTGGCGACTCCAGTATGGTTTTCAAAACAACAACAGGAAGGAATATGATATACGCATAGGCGAACTGTCGAAAATACCTTCCATTGACCTGAAGTTGAATACCCATACTCTGGATGGCGAGTGGGAGACTCTCCATTCGGAAAAAAGAACACTTTCAATAGGAGTTAACGGTATGCTCCAGGACAACGACAATGTTCCGGGTACACAGCGGATACCTTTCATTCCTGACTTCAACGGCTTTTCCGTCGGGCTTTTTGGCGTCACCAAACTTTACATGGACAAATGGACGATCGACCTTGGCGCCCGTTATGATTTCAGGCACTTTGACGTGAAGGGATATGACTTTAAAAATACGTTTTACAGCAGCGCATTCAACTTTCAGAACATCAGCGCAACGATGGGGGCCACCATACGCGCTGGCAAGGATCAATCCGTGGACGTGAGTCTGGCCACAGCGTGGCGGCCTCCTCATGTGTCGGAATTGTTCAGCATTGGAACACATCAGAGCGCGGCGGCCATTGAATACGGCTTGTTGCTGAACGATACGACGAACGAGGTCATGACCAAAGAACAGGCAGGCTTCCAGACGGAGCAGGCTGTTAAGTTCGTTTCAACTTACCGTAAAGGGTGGAAGGATCTAACGATTGAAGTGAGTCCTTACGCGAACTACATATTCAATTATATATACCTGCGGCCTGAAGGCATCACAAGAAATGTAAGGGGCGTTTACCCTTACTTCAGGTACTCCCAGACTGACGCCTTATTCCTGGGAATCGATGTTACCGGCACCTGGCAGGTGGAGAAACATCTGAAGATCAGTCCGAAGGCCTCGTTGCTGCGAGCCAGCGACGAACGAAATGATGATTACCTGGTTTCCATTCCTTCCAACAGATTCGAAGTGTCTCTTAGGTACGAAAAGCCGGATTTTCCTGTTTTCAAAAACTTTTACATCGAATCGAAAGCAAAGTACGTGGCAAGACAAACCCGATCGCCGGCTGTAATTAGCGTAAGAGAGATCAAAGAGGCTGGCGAACAAAAGGAGGTCTTTAATCCAGGCGGATTCACTTTTGATTTCATCGCCGCTCCGCAAGGTTACTGGCTTTGGGATTTGTCAGCCGGGGTATCCATAAAGAGAGACCGGTTACAGTATGACTTCAGGATAGCTTCTGAGAATACCCTGAATGAAACCTACAGGGAATACACTAACCGATTCCGCTATTATGCTGACGACCGGGGGCGGAATCTCACTCTATCCATTAAATGCATTTTTTGACAAAAAACACTTGAAAATGAAAAGCAATCAGTTAATGAATGAAAGACATCTAAGGCTTGTCCTTCTTGGATCTGTTATTTTCGCAATAAGCATTCTATCCGGTTGTAATGACGAGGATCCTGTGAAACCAGACGCTCCGGAAATGATTACCAAAGCAACGCTCACCTTCACGCCCGATGCAGGAACACCCGTTGTGGTGACGGCAACAGATCCGGATGGCGAAGGTGTCCAGGATATGTCGGTGGATAGTCCGATCAATCTGGAGGCCAATAAAAGTTACACACTTTCTATTTCATTGATCAACGCGCTGGCGCAGCCTTCTGATCCTGCATACAATGTTACACAGGAAGTGGAAGAAGAAGGGGACGAACACTTGTTCTTTTTTGAGTGGACCAATAACCTGTTCGCGGATCCTGCGGGAAACGGGAATATTGACAGCCGGAATGATGATGTTAATTATGAGGATCAGGATGCAAATTCCCTGCCGCTTGGATTGGAAACGTTCTGGACCACTGGCAGTCCATTGTCCGGTACCTTCAGGGTTGTACTGAAACACCAGCCAGGGTTAAAAAGCGAAACATCCGGCTCATTCACCGGCGAAACGGATCTCGACATAACCTTTGAGATAAATGTTATGTAAATCGTCCGTATGAAAAACTTAAATCGGAGGTGCCGAAAATGGGGAAATACGATTCCTCCTTTTGAATCAACATCGGAACAACCCCCCTCTATCCTTCCCGTTCCCTCTTTATTTTGATTTTCGCGGTTGGTCCGACCTGGATTGGAGCTTTTTCAATTTCCAGGTTACTTCCCTCGATACCATAATGCTCCTCCGTAGAAAGGCTGAACCGTTTAAGTAACCTGTAACCTTGAATGATCATTCGCTCAAAATTGGAGATCACGCTGTCTGAAGAAGCCCAGGATTGCAGGATGATGAACTTAAAGTCCGCTTGCATGCTGTATTTACGAAGAGAAGGGTAGGGACTGGTGAGGTCTACTTCGCCGGCATCTGCCATTTCATGAATGATTTTGTTAAATATCAGGTTGATTCGATGGTCGGCCTTAAAGCCGAGCCTGATACTAACGAAGAAACACTTTCTTGGAATAACCGTATCCACTGCATATTTGCTGGTAAAAGGGCTGTCCACAGTGTCCACATGCAAAAACCAGTAAACATCAGCGCGCTTCGGGCGTTTCTTAAAAACGGAGAAAATGATATTGGCATCGATAAACTGTTTTCTGTCTGCTACGGCCAGATAGACGAGATTGGTGGCTTCCTTGGGAATCGTGGAGTCGCTTTGCAGATCCTGGATCATTTGAACGTAGTGCTTCAGATCAACAAATTCGGTGTGGCGGGTCCTCAATTTTCTAGCACGCACCTGAACAAACAGGATTACAAAAAATAGCAGGGCAATGGCGAATGTAAACCAGCCGCCATGGGGAAACTTATCCAGATTCGAGATAAGAAACATGATTTCGAGACTGAAGAATACTATCCCGATAAGGATGGTTCTGAATGTCGAATGCTTGGCAGTGCTGAAATAGAACACAAGCAATAAAGTTGTCATGAGCATGTTGATGGTGATCGCAAGCCCGTAGGCTCCTTCCATTGCCTCTGATTCTCTGAAGATCAATACCACAAGAATACAACCTGTGAGCAGTATCCAGTTGATGGAGGGTATATAGATTTGTCCCCGTAATTCGCTCGGATACCGAACGCGGGTCATTGGCCACAGCTTGAGCTTCATGGCTTCATTTACCAGCGTGAAGGTTCCTGAGATCAAAGCCTGGCTGGCAATAATGGCTGCAAAAGTCGCGATGCCAATACCATACAACAGCATCCATGAAGGCATGGTTGCAAAGAACGGCCTTTGTCCACCAAGCAATTGCCCTTCAAGGCCCATCAGCCATGCACCCTGGCCAAAATAGTTCAGCAGAAGGCAAACGATAACCATGGACCAACCTGCCCGGACGTTTTCTTTTCCAACATGCCCCAGATCTGAGTACAGCGCTTCTGCCCCTGTAGTAGCAAGGAAAACAGCCCCGAGAATCCAAAATCCACCGGGGTATTTGATCAAGAGATTGGCAGCGTAAAATGGATTCAGTGCTGCGAGTACGGAAGGATTTTGTATTAGTTGATAAATGCCAACGCCCCCGATTGTAAGAAACCAAAGCGCCATCACCGGTCCGAAAGTACTACCTACTACACCAGTTCCGAATTGCTGAAAAACAAATAGCGCGATCATGATGCAAATGACGATGGTGATCGTGGGTATCTCAGGACTGATAAACCGGAGACCTTCGACTGCAGAAGAAATGCTGATGGCAGGCGTCAGGAAACCATCGGCTATAAGTGTGGCACATCCGATGATCGCAGGATAGACAACCCATCCCGCTTTATATCTTCTAACCAACGCATATAACGCAAAAATTCCACCCTCGCCCTTGTTATCCGCGTTTAATGCGAGATAGATATATTTAATAGTTGTGATCAATATCAATGTCCAGAATACACATGATAATCCGCCGAAAACCAGGTCTTTGCTTATCACGCGGTCACCTACGATCGCAGTAAACACATACAGCGGGGACGTGCCGATGTCGCCATATATAATTCCAAATGACACCAGCACCCCGCCGGCAGACAGTGGAGGTGTATGTTTGCTTGCTTCTAAAACCATTTTATTCCTTCTAATTTATTTGGGTTCATTGGCTGATTTTTGCTTGATTTAATGCCATCGGGCTTTTTTCAGGATTCTAAATCATTGGTGAGTCATGGGTTATGAATCTGTATCCGACGCCGGATTCGGTGATAATATGCACAGGCCGGTTAGGATCGGCTTCGATCTTCTTTCGCAGCTGTGCGATGAATACTCTCAGGTACTGGGATTCGTTCTGATGCGCGGGACCCCAAACCTGGTTGAGAAGGTACCGATGTGTCAGAACCTTGCCTTCATTTCGGACGAGCAAAACCAGCAATGAATATTCAGTCGTCGTTAGCTTGATGATAGTCTTGCCCTTCCTGACAACTCGATTAATGAAGTCGAATGATAAATCATTAAAGTTTGCGACCGGCGTCTGTGAGAGGTTTGCGGCATTCCGCAAAGCGGATCGAACGCGCGCCAGCAGTTCACCGGTTCGAAAGGGTTTTATCAGGTAATCATTTGCTCCGTTGTCGAGTGCTTTCACAATATCTGCTTCGCCACTTTGAACCGAAAGGATGATGATTGGATTGTTGAACCACTCACGTAGGTGTTTGAGTACCACGTGTCCATTGTCGTCCGGCAATCCCAAATCCAGAAGAATAAGATCAGGTGGATGATTCGCCGCCTGGTTCAATCCCTCCTTTCCATTCGAAGCTTCCAATACTTTGTAATCGTTCGACTGAAGGGTGATGCTCAGCAGTTTTCGGATCTGAGGCTCATCATCTATTACCAGTATGGATGTATTATTCATCCCTTAGTTTGTTTACAGAAGACAACTCGGAAGCGATCTCAATCGTAAATTTCGACCCGCGAACAGGAAGGTTCTCAAGTCTGACAGTGCCATGATGCGCCTCGACCAGTCCTTTTACAATGGATAAACCCAGTCCCGTGCCCCCGGCCCTTGAACCTTTTAACCTGTAAAATTTATTGAATACATTTTGCAATTCATCTGGGGGAAAGCCATTTCCGTTGTCGGCGATTGTAAGGATGAGTTTCTCCTTTTCACAGGACGCCTGCAAGGTGATCAGCGTGTCTTCAGGCGTATGCTTAGTAACATTGAGGATCAAATTGTATATCACCTGCTCCATTAGTCCAAAATCCAGTTTGACCAGGGGCAGGTCCTCCGGAATGTATAAGGCCATCTTGTATCTCTGCAAATTGGGTTCAAGCCGGTGGAGGGTTTTGTGAATAAGATCACTGATATCGCACCAATCCTTCTTAATTTGAAAATGACCGGATTCAAGGCGAGACATGTTCAGCAAATTTTCGACTTGTTGATTTAGCCGGATTGCGGCAACGGTAATCTCATTCAGAAGTTCAGCTTTGTCTTTTTCTGTCAGCTTGGGCGAACATGTTTGCAAATTGTCCGTACAGCCAATAATAGAGGTGATGGGCGTGCGAAGTTCATGTGATAATGTATTTAATAGAGTGTCGTAAAACTGAACCGATTTTGCTTTTTCCTCTTTGGCCTTTACGACCTTCTCCATTTGCCGGATCTTAAAAGTCAGCACCGCATTGATCATCGCAATGATGAAGTACATCAGAAGCATCATTCGATCTTCGGGTGTTCCGACACTTAAAGTAAACCGGGGAGGGATAAACAGAAAATTCCAGATAAGGGCGCTCAATATGGCTGCCAGCAGAACGGGAATAATTTCAAGAAACATGGCAAGGACCGAAACCGCTACGAGCAGCATGAATGCAACGACCCGGTATCCGATGAGGTTATGAAGCAATAAGCCCAATAAAGCTACTGAAGCTACGATTGATAGGCTGATCAGGTATGCCCTTTTACCGCCGCGTCTGTGAAACAGATTTTCCAACCTTTGTACTGATTGACCCAAAGGTACTGGTCAGGATATAAAGATTTTATTAATAGTCCACAGTCGTTTATAAAGATCTCATAAAGATCGAAACTTGAGCTTAGAGCCTGCGTCGTAAAATCTCACACATCTGTCCGGTATTTCACAAGTGAGCCTGCAACCGAACGCGGGTATTAACTGCCTGGAGTTAACCGCCCTTTTGAGCAACACAAGCTCACCAATCCCAGGAATTCTGGCGTTGAGGTGATCGCCCTTGCCAGCAAGGTGCGCGCCATTAATAGAATCCGTACTGCACTGTTTTGACCATAAAGTTGAATTTGCAATCGAATTCTGAGCTATTTATGGTCAAATTAGACCCACCTTTGGCTAAAATCTATATATTTTGCCAAACTAAGCCTCAAAATTAACCCTATTATGAAAAAAGTTGAAGCAATTATCAGGACCGCAAAATTTGAAGAGGTCCATCAGGAACTGATCAAGATCGGTATCAGGTTCATGACCTATTCCGAGGTGAAAGGAATTGGCCTGGAGCACGGAGCCACGCAGCAATACCGTGGTACCTCCTATGATGTGGGATATATCCCGCGCACACGGATAGAGCTGGCGATCCCTGACAGCAAGTTGGATGATGTTATACAGTGTTTGCTCAAAACGGCATACACGGGAAAGATCGGCGATGGCAAGATCTTCGTTTACGGAATTCTGGAAGCTTATCGTATCCGCAGTAAAGAAAAAGGTGAGAGCGCCCTATAACAAAAAATCTATTTACATATAAGAAACCATACAATGAAGACTATATATAAAACACTTAACATCATTAAGGAACAAAGCAAGTATTATAAGACCCCAATGTTTGTAATGCTCATGATGTTCACATTATTGCCCACTGCATCGGCACAGGACGCGGCAGAAACACCTCCGGGCTTACCGCAGGATGTAGCCAACATTATTTGGTTATGCCTGTGTGCCTTCCTTGTGTTTTTCATGCAAGCCGGTTTTGCCATGGTGGAAACCGGGCTAACCCGCGCGAAGAACTCTGTGAACATCATGATGAAAAACCTAATGGATTTTTCTTTTGGCGCCGTTCTTTTCTGGGCCGTTGGATATGCTATTATGTATTGCAGTGGCGACTCGAACTTCCTCGGATTTGATGCATCTCTGTCTTTCCTGAGCTCAGCCAATGCACCTACGGATGCTGCAGGGTACGCATTGAGCGCTGGTTGGCTTTTTCAGGTTGTCTTCGCTGCGACCGCCGCCACGATCGTCTCCGGAGCGATGGCGGAGCGGACTAAATTGGCCTCCTATTTAATTTATACCTGTGTAGTGACTGCCATAATATATCCGATCAGTGGACACTGGATATGGGGTGGTGGTTGGTTAAGCGATCTGGGATTCCGCGATTTTGCCGGCTCAACTGTTGTCCACTCCGTTGGAGGTTGGGCAGCCCTCGCCGGAGCGATCCTGGTCGGTCCACGCTTAGGCAAGTATGGAAAAGATGGAACGGTAAATGCCATCATGCCCCATAACCTTCCCCTTGCTGCGCTTGGTGTTTTTATTCTCTGGTTTGGTTGGTACGGGTTTAATCCGGGCTCCACATTATTGGCTATCGCGGGTGTTTCTCATGTGGCTGTTACCACGACGCTCGCGGCAGCAACCGGAGCCATTGGTGCCATGATGTTATCGTGGATTAAATTCAAGAAGCCTGACCTTTCCATGACACTGAATGGAGCGTTGGCTGGATTGGTTGGAATTACGGCTCCGTGTGCTTCTGTCAGCACCGGGAGCGCGGCCATCATCGGACTTATCGCCGGAGCAATTGTAGTGTATGCCACTCTGCTCTTCGAAAGAAAATTGAGAATTGATGATCCTGTGGGCGCAATAAGTGTACACGGGATTTGCGGTGTGTGGGGAACGCTGGCCGTAGGATTGTTCGGACAACGCTCAATCGATATTCAATACTGGTCTGAGGAAACTGCAATAAAGGAGGGTTTATTCTTTGGCGGAGGATTTGAACAATTGGGAATTCAGGCAATGGGCGCTCTTGCCGTTTTTGCTTTTGTATTTATTGCGATGTTCATTGTTTTCCTGATCATCAAGTCAACGGTTGGATTACGTGTAAGCGACGCAGAACAAATCGAAGGCCTGGATCTCGGCGAGCACGGCAACGTAGCCTATGGAAATTTTTCAATTGAGGAAAAAGCGTAACAGATCCTGGACCCATGTGGTTTTAAAACATTGTTAAATCCATGAATTCGATCCTGAGTTAGTTAGTGGTATCAGGAAAGGATGATTGGAGTCAGCGGTCCGGTCGAAGAGGGTTTTCGCCGGACCTGCTGATAATTTATGAGCTGTTGATCTGGAGAAGGTTTTCGAATCGCCTGCCATCGTCCGTGGCCCCATGAGCTTCGAATGAACATCGTTTAAATGATGATCGCTCTTTTTTGCTAACCCAAACTTAATGTAGACTTATTGTTAAGATGAAACCGGACTTATGTTTAGTCGTTTTATTTGCAATAACTATTCTAAAACAAACTTTATGAAGCGAGCCGTTCTAATGATCATTTGTTGTTTTGTCGTTTTTTTAAGTAATGCAACAGACCCTGGTTTGAAAAAGAGGATTCTGATCGTCGGATTTTCAAGCAGTTATTTCAATTCAAATTCCTTCGAGACGATTGCTGAGGGTAACGGTATCCATGAGGATAGTATATTTAGATTAGTTAATAACAAGTTATTGGAAACGTTAACCCAAGAGTTAAATTCAAATTTTGAATACCTGCCGGTAGAGGACTTGAGAAGCATTTCATCAGATACACAAACCTCCTTCTATTACGTTTTACCCGTCAGAGAAAATGACATTACTTCAGTCCAGATAAATGAACTGGATATTAAAAGGCTCTGCGAATTTTATGACGTAGATGTGATCATGTTTATCAATAGTTATGAACTAAACTGGGAGGAAGACCCTTACGTAACATACTTACATACAATTGACAGTGAGATGTTCACTAAATCTGGCGAAAAAATTATCGCAGAAAGGATATCCTTTATGCTGGATGATGTTACACTGAAGGAAAAATACTCAAATAAATTATCAAAGCAACTTTCTAAAGCCCTGAAAAAGCTTGAAAAGATAGGCACCGGAAGTGATGCGTTTGTAAATAAATAGATTTCACAATCTAAATTTCAGCACGAAAAGCCTGTTCTTACCGAACGGGCTTTTTTTGTGTTAAGGGTATGTTCTTTTAACGATCCCTCATATCTGCTTTATTATTCCTTTAGTAATCAAGGCGTAATAAAAGACTAATGCAGAGGTGTGAATTTGCGCTTAGTTATTGTTAAACAAAACTTACTCTATGAAATCAACTGAAAAAGAAACGATCTGTCGAAAGAGCCTGAAAGAATTGAAGCCACTATGCCTTCAATTGTTTTTATGCATCTTTTTTATGTCAACCATGAATACCGCATTGTATGCACAGAGTACCGGAATTGTGAGCGGTGTCGTTACCGATGGCGAAAGTGGTGAACCCGGTATTGGTGTTAATGTGATGGTAAAAGGGACATTATTGGGTTCCTTCACCCGTTCCGACGGGACATATATCATTACGGGAGTTCCGCCCGGAGATCAAACACTCGTGTTTACCAGTGTCGGGTTTGAGCCTTACGAGAAACCGATTAGCCTCATTGCAGGGCAGGAGTTGGAAGAGGATGTCAGGCTGAATGTTTTTACCACCGTATTGGGTGAAGTTCTGGTTTCCGGTTTAAGGAAAAGCCAGATCAATTCGAACAACAGTAAAAGAGAGGCCTTGAACACGCGGGAGGTCCTGACTACCGATGATTTAGGACGACTTCCCGATATAAACGTAGCAGAAGCCACACAAAGAGTAGCGGGTGTTTCGATTGAGACCAATAAGGGAGAGGGACAATTTGTTTCCATCAGGGGAATCCAGCCTTCTTTGAACAATGTTACCCTGAACAACACTACACTAGCCTCTACTACGAGTAACCGCTCTACTGCGTTGGATCTGATGCCTACAGAAATGATCTCGAGTATTGAAGTGATAAAAACCAATACCCCCGACATGGAAGGAAATGCCATTGGGGGAACGGTAAACATAAATACAGTTTCTGCGTTCAGTAAGGCGAAACCATTCTTAATTGCTTCGGTTGACGGATTGTATCAACAACAGCAGGCTGATCTTTCCTCTTTTGACAATACAAGATTGCCGTTCAGGGTCGCTCTTACAACAGGTAAACGATTTGGTAAGAAAGAGCAATTTGGAGCAGTGGTATCTGCTAATTTTTTCAGAAGGGATTACAGCGTTTCTGTATTGGATCCTGACGGATGGGAATACTACAACAACTACTTTTACCCTAACGAGATTGAACTTCAAATTGAGGACAATGAAAGGGATCGTTTAGGTTTCACGGCTGATCTTGAGTTTAGGCCAACTGAGAAGAACTCCATTTACTTAAGAGGTCTACACACCCGGACAAGAGAGGTGGCCTTAAATTCGGAATTCGAACTCACCATGCAAATCGGAAGCGCGAGACCATTAGATCAAACCCGGTACACGGGACGGTTTGACAGAGGTTCCGGGGAATTGGATCTAAGCAAGAGTGACGAGAAGGAAGAATTATACAGTTTTACCATGGGTACCAAAAATCGATTCGGAAAACTGTCGACAGATGTCTATGGGACTTATGCGCGAGGCGTCACCAACAGCTACAGTCCAGGCTCTACCTTTGAAAATCCCCGGGACACCGAGCCCGAACTTTCATTGAGATACAATACCGAACCTTTTTTCTTTGAGATCCTGCCGGAAAACGAGGCATTTGCAAGTGACCCTGCCAATTATACTTTGCGAAACGTGAACTTCGGCAGAGGTGATATTCTGGAAGAAATCGTGGAGCTAAGCGCAGACCTCAAGTATGACTTTAAGCTCGGCGAGTATCCATCCTATTTAAAATTTGGAGGCAGGTATCGTGATCGCTCAAAAGTGGTTGACAGGTCCGGAGACGAATATGCTATTGATGTAGACAATGTCGGAGAATCAGAGAATCCTTATACTCTTCAGAACTTTAATATTCCAACTTTTGAACCGGTGCAGGGCGGCGCAGCTCCTTTTGTTCATGGAGATGTGAATAAATTTGTGTCATTTATTGAAAACAGGGATGAAAATCTGAGCGATCCCAGCCGAATCATGTTTGACGAGCTGGAGACACAATATTCACAGTATGAAAATGATTTAAATAACAATGAGACGGTGTCCGCGGGTTATGTAATGGGCGTGTTTCATTTGAATAAAATTACAGCTATTGCGGGCTTAAGGCTTGAAAGTACAAGCACGGAGTCCAACAATGCGATCCTGACGGAAAATGAGGATGAAGCAGATCTGGCAAAGAAACTTATCATAGGAAATGCAAAAGCAACCAATCATTATTTCAACTTTCTTCCCTCTGTTAATCTAAAGGCTACGCTAACGAATAACCTAATAGGAAGGTTATCATGGACAACTACCATTGGACGTCCTGACTATGCACAATTATCGGGCACCACTCAATCAGCCTTTGAAGAAACAAGCTCGCCTGGGATCTTCGAAGGAAGTTTGGAATTGGCCAATCCTGACTTAAAACCTTACGTATCCAGAAATCTTGACGCTTCTTTAGAATACTATTTATCAAAAGGTGGAATGATTGCTTTTGGGGGGTTCCATAAGCGTATAGAAAACCAGATTTACAATATTGAAAACGTCTTTCGGGATACCCTGCATGAGGGAAGAATGTATGAGGAACTTGAAGTATCGCAGACCGCTAATGCGGATGCAGCCAACTTATACGGCATGGAATTTACCTACGATCAATCCTTTACCTTTCTTCCCCCACCTTTCAATGGATTAGGCCTTACGGCAAATTTTGCCCTTATCGATTCCAAGGTATCGCTTCCGAACCGCCCTGATGAGGATCTCCCGTTATTCAGACAGGCAAGCAATGTGTATAATCTTGTATTGTATTACCAAAAAAGAGGGTTGGAATTGAGATTTGCCACAAGTCATAGAAGCGCCTATCTTACTCAGGCCGCAAGTATTTTTTCATACGAAGATGAAATTGCCGCGGGTGTTAATGTGAGCGAGTTTGACCGTTACACTTCTCCCAGAACCACTTACGACATCACAGCCAGTTACACTTTTTTAAAGAAGAAGATGAGAATACTTGGCCAGGTCCGTAATCTGACAAATGAACCGGAACAAGGCTACCAGGGCAACGAAAGCCGGTACGATCGACACGATCTCACGGGAAGAAGTTTCTTCCTTGGATTATCACTGAATCTTTAATCTATTAGATATTTCAATAAATTCTACAAGCATTTTGCAATCATGAAAAATATATTTATTCCATATTTTGTTCTGTTCGCTTTACTGGCAGGTTCCAAAAGTTATAGCCAGCAGGCAGAACATCCCGACAACCCGGTTTTCCCTGCGAACTGGACCAAACCGACAACTCAACCGGATCATATTATCCTGACCTTTTCAGGGGATCCCTCAACTTCCCAAAGCGTGACATGGCGAACCAGCACGGACATTGAAAAGGGTTTTGCACAGATTACTTTAGCCACTGCGGCCCCTCGTATCTGGAAAAAAGCCACTCAGGTGACTGCGGAAACGGAAACGATGGAGGCGAGCAAAGTTAAGGGCGCGGAGATTACCGCCAATTATCATTCTGTCACTTTTAGTGGCCTGCTCCCGGATACGCTTTATGCCTATCGCGTCGGCGATGGCACACATTGGAGTGAATGGTTCCAATTCAGGACTGCAAGTAAAACCGCCAAACCATTTTCATTCCTATATGTGGGAGATGCCCAGAATTACATCCTCGAATTATGGTCCAGATTAATAAGGGAAGGATTCAGTAAGGCACCCCGAGCTCGCTTTGTCATTCATGCAGGCGATCTTGTTTCTGAGGCCCACAGCGAAAGACAATGGCATGAATGGTTCACGGCTGGAGGATGGATCCATGGAATGGTACCAAGCGTACCGGCTCCAGGGAATCATGAATACAGGGTTTATAATGATACCGAAAAGGCGAAAAATCTTTCCGTGCAGTGGAAACGTCAGTTTACCCTGCCTGAAAACGGTCCCTCCGGCCAGGCGGAAACCGCTTACTTTTTTGATTACCAGAACGTGCGGGTCGTAGCACTGAATTCTAATAACATGCGCGAAGAACAGGCGGTCTGGCTGGATTCTATCTTAAAAAATAATCCTAACAAGTGGACAATTGCCACCTTTCATCATCCCATATTTTCATCCGCCGAAGAGCGCGACAACAAAGAGCTTCGCGAGCTCTGGAAACCGGTTTTTGATAAGTATGGTGTAGACCTGGTATTACAAGGCCATGATCACTCCTATGCAAGGGGACAAGCCGGGTTTTTTGCAAAGAATGAATTGAATGGTGTTAATAAAAGGGATGATGTTGCAGGGACGGTTTACGTGGTATCGGTAAGCGGTGGAAAAATGTATACTCTGAAATCTGATCTGTGGGATAACTACGAGGCGCAACTTGAAAGAAAAGGTGAAAACACCCAGCTGTTTCAGGTTATAACCGTAGACGGCGATAAACTCAGGTATGAAGCGTTTACAGTAACTGGAGAGTTGTACGACTCCTTTGATCTCATAAAAAATGGCAGGAATGGTAAAAATAAATTCGTTGACCGCAAAAATTATTCGGAGGCAGAACGTCTTCACGGAAATACATTCCCGGTGTATGAAAATAAGAAGTGAGGAATGAACCTGGCTGCGGGCCGTCATCCGTAGACAGGCGTGGTGATCTTTTTCCGATTGCGTTTATTAAGAAGGATGTTTCAGTTTTCTACGGAACATCCTTCTTCCCTCTATTAAATTAAATTCGCATGATTATGACTTTAAACACGATTTCGACAGCGATTACTTTCCTTTTATTGATCGTCTTTTCCAATGCGTGCAGGCAAAAGGCGGAAAGCCTGTTGTCAAAAACATCCTTTGCACTGGAGACAAAAGGTGACACAGTTCGACCGTTGATCATTACCGAACCTGCCGCTCACGATACAGATGACGCGGCGATTTGGGTGAATATAGAGGATCTGTCAAAAAGTCTGATAATAGGCACGGATAAAGATTCGTTAGGCGCTCTTTATGTATATGATCTTGGAGGAAAAATAATACTGGAAAGAACGGTTAAAGGACTGACTAGGCCCAATAACGTTGATGTGGAATATGGCTTTGACCTGAACGGCAAGGCGACGGACATAGTCGTAGTGACAGAGCGTTTTACAAACATGATCAGAGTCTTTAGGATGCCGGATATGAAGCCGCTCGACGATGGGGGAATACAGGTTTTTGAAAATGAGAGATACCGTTCGCCAATGGGCGTTGCGATTTACAAACGGGCTTCCGATAGAGCCTTTTTCGTGATAGTCGGCCGTAAGGAAGGTCCTGCTGAAGGATATCTTTGGCAATATCAATTGAATGCGACCAAAAGCGGAAACATTGCGGCGCATCTCGTAAGAAAATTCGGCGCGTGGAGTGGCAAGGAAGAAATCGAATCCATTGCCGTGGATGATAAATTAGGTTTTGTTTATTATTCCGATGAAACACATGGGATCAGAAAGTATTTCGCAGATTCTCAAATGGGTGACGAAGAGCTTGCCTTGTTTGGAACGACCGGATTTGCTGAAGATCAGGAAGGAATTTCAGTTTATGAACAAACTGATAGCACCGGTTATATTTTAGTATCGGATCAACAGGCCTCACGCTTTCATATTTTTTCACGCGAAGGTACCAACGGGCTACCGCATGACTATACGCTGATCAAAACTGTCCAGGTTGCTGCGAAAGAAAGCGACGGGTCTGACGTAACAAATCAGTCATTCAATAATGAGTTTCCAGGCGGATTATTTGTCGTAATGTCTGATGACAGGACATTTCATTATTATTCCTGGCAAAGTCTGATGGGAGACCGGAATGTGGAATGATCTCTCTTCTTTATTACGCAGATATTAAGACTGGCCCCCGAAGTTTAACAATTTGATAAGCAGTAAAGATCAAATTTTCTTTAAAAAGGCCTGATCTTGCCAACAGTTGCGAGTGACTTTATCTTTGGCCTGGAATGCTTACCTCATATGCAGCGTTATGATTATGAAAGGTTTTCAAAGAGTTTTTATGTATTATCTGACAGGCTTCTTTATTGCCCTGATCATTCATGTGATAATCGGCTGGGAATATAAAGTATTGATGCCACGCAGCTTTGCTGTCATCATTCTTTTGGCTTTAGCGGGTTTGCCCTGGGCTTTCCTGAATATATCCAATCTTTTATGCCCTTTGAAACGTCCACAAAACCTTGCCGAGCTTGTCAGCCATATTTTTTTTCTCTTGCTGATATCAGTGGTGGCCGTAAAAGTATGGTGAAATATTTCCAATGACCGGCCGGCGCGGACGATGCAGTTTGATCGGAGCCCAGGCTTCTGTCTCGCTCCAGGTCATATTCGTGTGATATTCCTCTAGGCGCTCACCTCTTCCTCGATTCTTCGCAAGATCGCCGGAAGCCTCTCCATTTCCAGTCTGCCCATGTTTTCCTGGCTATCCCGTTTCTTAAGGTCTTTTTGCAACACTGCCGAAATTTTGTCGGATGCCTTGATAATCGTTTTCCTGGTCTTTTTTGAAGGTGTGCTGATTCCGTTTTCAGAAAGCACAAGGTAAAGCGCATCCATGATGGTAAACCTTAACAATTTTTTTGATTTCATACGTTGTAGTGGTTGATTCAAAAAACTATGACTTGTTTAATATTTCAGGTCCAGGCAGGGCATAGTTAGTTCGCCATCATGAGTGGCCGTTCTCTGCATGCTCGCTGTTTTCCATCAAATAAGCATTCGGTTCATTTTTGCTATCCAGTTTACGCGATCGGTTTGCTTTTTTCATTCTCTTTTTCATATCCATTTTTATCTTAATGGCGATGTTCTTCGAAACTTTTCTGATTACTCTTTTGATCTTTTTGGAGGACTCAGATCCTTCCATTTTTTCGATTTCGTTGATCAATGCCGCCTCAAGGTTACTGCGGATTTCTTTTTTTGAAAAATTTGCCTTCATAGCTTGGTAGGTTTTGTGTGAGGTGACAAATCTAAATTCCAATTATCAGAATGTTAAATTTATTGTAAGAAAGTTAATGTTAAGTTTTTTACCGGCCTTAATGTTTACTCTTTGTAAACCTTTGAATTTTCATTCAATCGCTTGAGATGGAGAAATCAGGGTCCAGGACCCTGATTTTGGAGATGGCTTTTATTTATAGGACCGTGAATTTACAAGGGCGGCCGCTCTTAATGCTGGAAACGAAAGCAAACCACCAGCATTACAGCTTCCTCTTTTGATGTGCTGACGGGAAAATGGGGAAGCGAAGCGTCCATGAAAATAGAGTCTCCTTCTTCCATTTTTATCACTTCTTTGTTGATATGGCAATCAAATGATCCCGAAATAACATGTTGGAACTCATACCCTTCAATTATTGACGGGCTGATGTTTCCACCTGGGGTTATCCGCACAAGAGAGATCTCTGCCGTTGACGAAGGCAACCTTGGTGAAACGATCCGCCGGAAGTCAAAATCCAGCCTTCCCTCGTGTTCTGCCTGTACATACTGCCCTTTCCGCATATGCCAGAAGCCTTTTTTACTGTCTGTAGACATATCTTCAAAGAAGTCCTTAAATGATATGTCAAGGGATTCCAATATCTTGACAAACAGGGGCAATGAAGGGACTGTCCTGGAATTTTCAATTTTTGATAAAAGGCCTTTGGTAACGTTTGTTTTGAGTGCCAGTTGTTGAATGGTAAGTTTCTTCCTCAAGCGTATTGCACGGATTTTTTGTGCGATCATTGAAACGATCTCATTGTCGGCCATGGCTGATGTTTACCAGTGATAAACTTATGCAAAAGTTGCGTTATATTTAGGAGCATGGATGAAGGATGTTCCCCCAGGTTAACGAATTGTAAAATCGTTCATGCCGTTTTCAGCTCCGGTTTGCAGACTTTCTCTCTTTTGCCGGATTTGTCTTAATGAAAAGATCACATCAGGGTCTGAAATTTAATGAGGACGTAATTATTGCTCAAATAGTTTAATGGGGTACCCGTGCGGCGTTTGGTGATCGTCCGGGCCCTGCAGGACGTTTATGGAGAACTCTTTTAGCAATCGATAAATCCAAAATTGGCGTATTTAAGGGCATTCGTTCGTTCACATTTAACAATTAGGTAATCCGGGACTTGACAGGGCATCAAACCTTCTTGTTACTTTTGTTCACGGGTTTCCCTTGGTATTAGAAGCCTATCGCGATCATATGGGTAAAAAAAAGAGGAAGGTAGAACTGGTTGTTCTCTCGGATATTCACCTCGGTACATATGGGTGCCACGCCGAAGAGCTTCTGCGTTATCTAAAATCCATCCGTCCGAAAAGGCTTATCCTGAACGGTGACATCATTGACATGTGGCAGTTCAGCAAGCGCTACTGGCCGAAGTCGCATATGCAGGTCATAAAACACTTTGCATCCTTGCTTGCCAAGTACACGCGCATCATATACCTTCCCGGTAATCACGATGAAACGCTTCGCAAATTTGCAGGATTCAGGCTGGGCACGCTGACAATCAACAACAAAGCATTACTGAAACTGAATGGAAAAAAAGCGTGGATTTTTCATGGGGATGTTTTCGATGTGACCATGCAGCACTCAAAATGGCTTGCCAAGTTGGGGGCCATGGGGTATGGTATCCTCATATTGATCAACAGATTTGTGAACTGGAGCCTTCAAAGCCTCGGATATGGTAAAATTTCTTTATCAAAGCGTGTAAAAGACAGTGTGAAAGGTGCCGTAAAGTTTATAAATAAGTTTGAAACAACTGCCGCGGAAATCGCTATCGGCAATCAATATGATTACGTGGTTTGCGGTCATATTCACCAGCCCGAAATGCGAAATATTGTCACGGAAAAAGGCCAAACAATTTATCTCAATTCAGGTGATTGGGTGGAAAATCTGACCGCGCTGGAATTTGATGGGAAAAACTGGTCCGTTTACCGGTATTCTGATGATAAGGTAGCTCAGGGACTGAAGCTTCCCAAACAACATAAAAACGACCTCGATAACGATTTGATCTTTAAGGACCTCGTTAACCAATTCTTAGCTGTTAAAAAGTGAGGATATTATATGCCATCCAGGGTACAGGCAATGGGCATATTGCCAGGGCGGAAGACATTATCCCCGTTCTGCAGGAATACGGAAAGCTTGACATTTTTGTGAGTGGCGCACAGGCCGATATCAAACTTGATTACCATGTCCAGTATAAATCAAAAGGCTTAAGCTTTTATTTTGGGAAGAGCGGTGGCGTTGATCTCATAAAAACCTTTGGGAAAAACAGCGCCCGGAATGTCTACAATGAAATAAAAGCATTCCCCGTTGAAAAGTATGATGTGGTGATCAATGACTTTGAACCTATTACGGCATGGGCATGTCTCCACAAGAAGATTCCCTGTGTTGGTTTAAGCCATCAGTCCGCCCTGCTTTCGCCTTTGACGCCGCGGCCAACGAGTTACGATCCTGTGGGCGACTGGATCATCAGGAATTATGCACCCGTACGAAATCATGTTGGTTTTCATTTTGACAATTTTGATAATAATATTTTTACGCCTGTTGTCAGAAGACGAATTCGTGAGGCTAACGCGATGGATAAGGGACATTATACCGTCTACCTTCCTGCGTACGATGACCGAAAATTACTCCCGATCTTAAACAAATTTCCGTCTATCCGTTGGCATGTTTTTTCAAAACACTCACACCGTCCATATCATATCGGAAAAATTTCTGTTTATCCGGTTAACAATGAGGAGTTCACCGCCAGCATGACCACGGCGACGGGCGTGCTTTGCGGAGCGGGGTTTGAAACGCCGGCTGAAGCTTTACACCTCCGGAAAAGATTACTTGTCGTTCCCATGAAAGGGCAGTACGAGCAGCACTACAACGCGGCCGCCTTAAAGCAAATGGGTGTGCCCGTGATCAGAAAATTAAAGAAAAAATCTCTGAAAAGGATTCAGGAATGGCTTGATACAAAAAGCTCTGTAAAGGTTAAATATAGAGACGTGGCTCCTGATGCGGTTGGACGCGCAATGGCACTTGCCGAGAATCGTAATTATAATGACTCCGTAATGATCTCATTATCAATAAACGATCGGAACTTGTTTATTTGAGGAACGAGCCAATTTCATTAACTAAACATGAATTTGAAATCCTATTTTTCTTAATGCAAAATCCGGATAAACTGGTTACGCGTAAAAATCTTATTAAGATTATCTGGGGATCTGAGATGTTTGTGCTCGATTCGTCCGTCCACAGTTACGTCGAAAACTTACAGCGGAAGGTTGGAAAGAACCGGGTTGAAACTGTAAGTAAAGACGGTTACCGTTTCAACCAGGTGATCCATTGATTTCAAGTTCCTTGTTAAATGCCAGACTCGAAAATAGATCGGCACTCGGCTTCTTTTTTCTTTCTTTTGTCGACGGATCGCAGGAATACAGGCCAAACTGGAATGTAGGGCCCAGGCTCCATTCGAAATTGTCCCAGGTACTCCAGTGATAATATCCACGGACATCTGCGCCTTTCGCCATAGCGTCTGACAACGCTTTCATATAATCCGAAATCGCGGTCATTCGTTTTTTGTCATCGGACGTACAAAATCCATTTTCTGTTATGATGATGGGCTTCTGATACTTTTCCCAAAAGCGGATAATGCATTCCTCCAGCCCCTTTGGATAGTATTCCCACATGTCGTCGTGGGGTTTTCCTGATTTTTCAAGTTTTCCGGGCGTTTTTATATAGGTTATTGGAAAGGGATCAAACCCGATCCTTGCATAATAACTCATTCCAAAAAAATCGGTTTTTCTGAAAAGGTCCTCCGGATAAGTCATGTAACACCAATCGCATACTTTGGCAGGAATTCTACCCAGCAGATTTTCAGCTTTGAAAAGCGCGCAATTATGAGAGATGCCTACTAATTTGCCAGGATCTGTTTTCTTGATGTGATCATACATCATGTTATGCGCAATGGCGATGTTCCTGATAACGCGGTTCGCTGCTAAAATATTTTTTTTAAAAGGCGGGAACTCGCCGGCGACATAGGCCAGACTCGTATACAAATTGGGTTCATTGAAAGTATTCCAGCTATCGACATAAGGCCCGAAAGCTTCAAACAGTTGCACGGCATAATTAAACCAGGCGTCTATGTTCTTTTTGTTTTGCCATCCTCCGCTGTTCGCGAACCATGTCGGATTCGCAAAGTGGTGGATCACCATCATTACCTTCACATGTCGGTCGTTGAGTGATTTTAGGAATGTTGCATATTGCTCGACGTCACGGCTATTCAACCTGGCATAGGGTTGCCGCTGAAGTTTGCTCCACATCAAACTCATCCGGTAATGCGGTGCGAGTGAAGCGATAATTTCGACATCTTCCAGTAACCTTTTCTCGTGATCGGTTGTGCGGTTAAATGTATTTCCATCCCCTGATCTGACATTCACCCAATCGTGTTCAAAGGCGGTTTCAATCTGGTAAGCAGAAGTACTGGTGCCAAAAATAAAGTCTTCCGGAAATTTAATTTTCATGGTGCAAATAAATCCAATTACACCGAGCTACACAAAGATATATTTTGGTCGATGGTCCATGGTCGATGGACTGCCTCTGTGTAATTGGACTTTCATCCTTTCTTTTCGTTCGGAATTTTGAATCCTTTTGATGTTTGGAGTGCCAGTAACCGCTGGTCTTCCAGAAAGCCAAGGAACACTTTTTCAACGGCGGCACGGTAGAGAGGCGTAGCGGGCAGCTCCCTGCAAAAGTAATCTTCCGGAAAATTCAATATACTTTCTTTTGTTTCATCAACAAGGCGTAGCCATTCCTTTACCGGCAGGTTGTGCCTTTCATGCGCCAGGATGAGCTTGATGTGCCTGAGATCCCGGTCGAATTGTTTTTTATATGTTTTGATGCCTGGCTCCAAAAAAAATCCCGTGTTTGTCCCAAAAAAATCTATGAGAGGAACAAAGTAAAGCTTGAAAAATAAGTGACTACCGATATCATCCAAACTGATCTGCCGTTTCGGTCGCAAGGCTGAGAATAGTGCTTGCTTTATTTAAGTTTTTTTGCGGCTTATTTCGTTTCCTTAGGCTAAATCTATGAACTGTTTCTGATTGCGGGAACACCGCTGGAATGACTTAACAGAAAAGTAATGTCTGCTTAAAGATTTCTTGTTTTGCAGGCCCGGGGAGACCGGATTAAAACGGATGAAACCGATAGCGGTGTAATATTTAGGGCAGCCCGGATTTACCGTCAAACGATAGGAAAACCCGTGATTAACACGGTCGTGGTGGCAAACTTTAATTGCGCTGAAACCGATCAGCCGATGCAGTACTGAAAATTAACAATTTGGTAAAGTGCAATTTCGCTTGACTTAATATAACCGCCGCACTTTTGTGGTGAAATTCAAACCAAAAACTTTACAACGATGAAAAAATTCTTATCAATTCTGGTAATAGCCTCAGTGACGGTCGCTTTTGTGTCCTGCCAGGACGATGAAACTACACCCGACGGTCCTACTATAACGGCTCCCGCCATTACCAGCGCGCAGGTGGGTACCAGTGCTGATATTGCTTTTGCGGTGACCGTTCCGGGTGGATATAAGTCATACGAGGTTACCGCCACCGGCGGAACGGCTGCAAAAAAGTCTGAGCCGGCTACTGGCGCTACCTCGGGTGAGATTGTTGTAACGTATACTGCTGACGGCACGCCTGGCGCCGGCGCAGTGACAATCGCAGTGATGGATAAAAACAATAAAACAGAAACAGAAACAGCCGCTGTAAATAAAACAGAATTACCAGTGCCGGACGTTGTTGTGGTCAGCGGCATCGTTGAAGCAAACCAGACCTGGACGGCTGACAACATTTACGAGCTGGCGGGACGTGTTATTGTCAATGCAGGCGTGACCCTTACCATCGAACCCGGAACGATCATTAAAGGCCGGGAGGGTCAGGGTATCAGCGCTGCCGCGCTGATGATCGCCAGAGGTGGAAAACTAAATGCTGTTGGTACCGCTGAAGCTCCGATTATCATGACTAGCGTATTGGATGACATTATGCCCGGGGAGGCAGTCGGAACAACTCTTACCGAGGAAGACAAAGGCAAATGGGGTGGTCTTGTGATATTGGGGAAGGCGCCAATCTCATATTCAGGTGCAATAGAAGCGCAGATCGAAGGTGTTCCTGCCGATGAAGTGCTGGGGCTTTATGGTGGAACTATTGCCGATGACAATTCAGGAACGATCCAGTTCGTCTCCATCCGTCACGGCGGAACTGAAATATCCGGTGGAAGTGAGATCAACGGCTTGACTCTCGGGGGTGTCGGAAGTGGTACGGTCATCAGTGATATCGAGGTCTTTGCGAATGTGGATGATGGAATAGAGTTGTTCGGGGGAAGCGTAAGTATGTCCAACATACTGGTAAGTTACCAGGGAGATGATGGCGTGGATATCGATCAGGCATACTCGGGGACGGTTGACGGATTCATGGTCATCCATGCCGGGGATACGGACAAGGGTCTGGAGATTGACGGGCCCGAGGGTACTGATAACGCAGGCGGGAAATTTATTTTGAAGAATGGCACTATCGCCGGTGGCGGTAATATTGGCAACCCAGCCGATTTCAAATCAAAGGCACAGGGAACGGTTGAGAATGTGATTTTCAAAGGTTACGATGCGGGGCAAAAGATCAAAATAGCGGCCAGCTATGATGGAGCGTGTGCGTCCACTTCAAATGCGTATAAAAATCTCGTTGATGGCAACCTCGTGTTCACGAACGTGACTTTTACAGGATACACGGTCGATGTCTATGCATCCTCCGGGAGCTGTGATACGGCTTCTGATAAAGCGACCGCTGCAGGGTTGGTTGTCTCGGGTGACACAGCAACTGGCGCTCCTGCGGTTTCAACCTGGAGTTGGACGGTTTCCGCCGCCAGGTCGCTGATGGAATAGATTAATGTAGTGGTTAACCCATAAGTACAAGCCTCGCCATTACGGCGGGGCTTTTTTGCCAATAGCGATTCCGGACATGGAGGAAAAATCTCCCAATGTTAAGGCTATGTTAAGCATCTGCCGTATTTGGCCTCAAAACATAAAATCCCGGTAATGTCCGAAAAACAAACAAGTAATGTCTGTCCGTTACTTTTGTTCTGTAAACAGAGGAAAGATGAAAAAAATACTTTTACTGACTGGTTTCCTGGTACTCAGCGCCTCATTAATGGCCCAGAACAATGGCTTTATCAGAGGAAAAATTACCGATGGTGAAACCGGTGAAGGACTATATGGTGCTACCGTGATGAAACAGGGAACGGGTATCGGGGTCGTTGCAGACTTTGATGGAAACTATTCACTTTCACTTGAACCCGGTACGCATACAATAGTGTTGACATTTATTTCCTACAAAACGCAAACTATAGAAAGTGTGCAGGTGAATGCGGGGAAAGTTACTACGCTGGATTTTGTAATGGCACCCGTTGCATCCGAGCTTGAAGAGGTCGTCGTGACAGGCGAAGCTTTACGGGATACGGAAACGGGCATTATGACTTTTCAGAGAAAATCGCCCAATGTAGTGGATGGCGTCTCCAATCAAACATTCAGAAGGACAGGCGACAGGGACCTCGCCAGCGCAATGGGCAGAGTCACGGGTGTTTCCGTACAGAGTGGAAAATTTGTTTATGTGAGAGGGCTCGGCGATCGATATACCCGAACCACCCTTAACAGCATGACCATCCCCGGATTAGACCCCGACAGAAATGATGTACAGATAGATATATTTCCGACTTCGGTACTGGAAAATGTAATCGTGTATAAGACTTTCTCTCCTAACCTTCCCGGCGATTTTACTGGCGGCATTGTGGATGTTGAAACCAAGAATTTTCCCGAGCAGAAGACCACGTCTGTTTCACTGGGCTTCAGGTTTAACCCTGAAATGAACCTGAACAATAATTATTTAACCTACGGCGGAGGAAATACTGACTGGCTTGGTTTTGACGACGGAGCCAGGGCTTTGCCATTTCCTTCATCCACAGTCGTTCCGGATGTTTCTTCCTCTGATCCGGGCGCGGTTGAATCACTAACCAGGTCGTTGAACCCTCAACTCGCTGCTCAGCGCAAAAGGAGTTTTTTGAATACTTCTTTTTCCTTCAACCATGGCAACCAGGTCAACAAGTCCAAATATACAATTGGGTACACGGCCATCTTTAATTACCAGAGCAGGTTTGAATATTACGACGACGCCGAGTTCGGTGATTATACAAAGGAGGATAATAAAGCGGTAAATAACTTCTTTGCGGAAGAGGTTAGAAAAGGTGAATTGTCTCGCACCAATGTATTATGGAGTGGCCTGGTCTCCGGCGCCATCAAATTTGATAAGCATAATTTCTCAGCTACGGTTTTCAGAACTCAGAATGGACTATCGGAAGTTTCTGACAGGATCAGCCGCGACTATGACCAGACGCAGGCAACCCTGGATGAAAACATCCTGACCTATTCACAGCGTTCCGTCACGAATGGGTTGCTGACAGGCACGCATCAGTTGGGCAAGCTACGGCTGGATTGGAAAAATTCGTACACGGTAGCACGCACATATGATCCTGATTTCCGCGAAACCGCCATTGATATTTCAAATCCTGAAATGCCAACTTTGAATTCAGGAGCAGGCGCAGGTATCCGAAGATTCTGGAGAGATCTGAATGAGTTTAACGAAAATCTTAAAGTGGACTTTACATTGCCCTACGGAAAGAGCCACAAACTTCAATTTGGGGCTGCAGGCCTGTACAAGGACCGCAAGTTCGAAGTTTTCAATTACCGGATCAATGCAACAGATCGTTCCGGTGTGCCCGTGGATCCAAACTATTTCCTGCAGGCCGAAAATATCTGGACCGCCAGCGAAAGACGGGGAACTTACCTGGAAGGCAATCCGGAAGCAACGAATAACTATGAAGGGCGGTCCAGTGTTTACGCCGGATATATCATGACAGAAATGACACTTGGGAAACTTAAAGCCGTTTATGGCGCGCGCCTTGAAAAAGCTGATATGTATTACACTGGTGTGGATTCCAGAGGAAACATATTCGACGATTCTCAGACCCTGGATGAAATGAATATTTTACCTTCCATGAACCTGGTATATGGATTGAGTGAAACCATGAACGTGCGGGGATCTTTTGGACAGACACTTGCGAGACCCTCCTTCAAGGAAAAATCTGCTGCGCAGATCTACGACCCCATTTCCAAGCGTTTCTTCAATGGGAACCTCAATTTGCAACAGACGCTGATCAACAACTACGACCTTCGCTGGGAAAACTTCTTTAAGAACGGAGATATGATTTCTCTTTCCGGTTTTTACAAGCAGTTTGACGGCCATATCGAGCTTGTTACCTATGATGTTGCTCCTGACAATGTAAAACCGCGGAATGCAGGCGAGAGCAGTGTTTATGGTGTCGAATTTGAGTTGAGGAAAAGACTGGATTTCATCAGCCCGGGGTTTTCGAACTTTTCAGTTGGAACCAATGTCACTCTGGCCAATTCTGAAGTTGATTTGAAATCAGTGATCGTAAACGAAAGCGGACTTTCGGAGTTCGAGTCGCGCCAGAACAACGCCCGGGAAAGTGAAGTAGTAGAATCTACGCGTGCCATGGGTGGACAGTCACCTTATTTGATCAATGCCTATTTGAATTATTCTGATTCACAAGGATTTTTCAACGCAAACCTGTCTTACAATGTTCAGGGTGAAAGCTTGTTCATAATCGGCGTTGGTGCGGTTCCGGATATTTACACGCAACCTTTCAATAGCTTGAATCTTAATGTTTACCGCGATTTTGGTGTGAATCGAAATCATCGCCTCACCATTGGTGTAAACAATGTCCTGATGGCTGAAAAGAAGGATCTGTATAAAGGGCACGGCGGGGCAGAAGCTGTCTATTCGGTTTTCAGACCAGGAAGGACGGTTGCCATTACTTATGGATATAACTTTTAGTCTCTGATCGCGGAAGCGGTAACGATCTCTTATAAGTGCTCAAAATGGGGTGCGAGGTATTGGCGCATAACGTTAGGGTACTCTTCCGGATGATTGCCATACAGGATTTTCACCAGGTCAAATTCAGGCAAGTGATATCGGCAGTCAATATTCTCTTTGGAAAAAAAATCCGCGTTGAGTATTTTAGAGGATAATCCAGCCTAACTAAAAAAAGATGCATTATGGGAAGATTGTTAATTGCCTGCGTGGCTTTGCTATTTATAGCACAAACCGTTGCTGGCCAGAAGACGCCGACAGGAAATCCTGCCGATTTTAGGGTAAAGACCTGTTTACACTCGATCGGTTATTCCGGTGTGTGGCGGGGACAGTCGGTGCTCACCGTCGATGAATTTCTCGTGAAAGCAAAGGAATTGGGATACGACGGAGTGATGCTGATGGCTAAGAAACCTCATCTTTCCGTTCTTGATTATGATAAAAAAGCGCGTGAAAAGCTAAAGAAGAGGATCGCAGAGCTCGGGTTAACATTGGTGGGCCTCGCGGGATATTCCGATTTTACCGCCGGGATGGACAAACCCGGAATTCCCCATACAGAGATCCAGGCCGCCTATATCGGGCAGCTGGCTGAACTGGCCAGCGATCTCGGTACAAACATGATCCGCATTTTTACGGGATACGAACGCGAAGGAGTTCCATACGACAAACAGTATGCAATGGTTGTCGAAGGGATCACACTGGCTGCCAGGGAAGCGCAAAAATATGATGTTACCCTTGTTGTACAAAACCACCACGACATTGCCCTTCATCATGACGCCATGTACTGGTTGCTGAAAGAAGTTAATCTTCCGAATGTGCTGGCCGGGTGGGATGCCTGGTCGCCCACGCTTGAAGGACTTTCCAAAGAAGAACTGAGAAAATCCGTTTTAAAAATGAAGCCCTTCATCGTGAACACGATCCTCGCCGATTATATCACGTTGCCTCGATATCATTATGAACATTCGCTAACCAACTATGTAAACGACAAACCTGTTATGCGGGCTACGCCAATGGGTGAGGGAATTATTGATTATGATACCTTTGTCGGGACGTTGAAAGAAATTGGTTATCAGGGCTACCTTGTTTATGAGATGTGTGAGGTGCTGGAAGGGGGAGGGTCTATTGAGAATCTCGACGACACTGCTCGCAAATTTCTCGACTACGTAAAGCAATATAAGTAAGGAGTGCTGCCGATTTGTCCCTTTGCGATGAATGACATTAAGCCGGATTCTGGCACTAAGAAAACAGGAGGCTATTTCGGTCTCTTCATGGTCGCGGCGCTTTTACCGCCAAACTGAATTTCATTGTAATATTTCTGTTTTCTCTTTCCTTCAGCGGTTTTGTAATAGGGCTTTGGGCCGCAGCTGGAGGCAACAAAAGCAACCAGAAGTATGCAGATCACTTTTTTCATAATGCTTTTTGTTTGGTTTTGGTCCCTATATATACGGACTGAACTGTCTGAGGCTTAGATAAAGCCGCAGGCCCTGTTTCCCGTCGCCAAACTGCTCTTTCGGCAGCCAAACAGCACTCACATAATCCGACTACTGTTTCAATGCCGCCTTGGTGAAAATATATTCAGGGATCTTCTGATCGAACTTTATATCGGTCATTTTAAATTCAGTTCCCTTGCCGCCCTTTAAAATATCCTTATAGATAACGGTGGTGGGAAACCATCGGCTCGAAATGTTTTTAACATCCCTTAATTCAGTTTGTTTTAGTAATTGTCCGCTTTTCGCATACATCTCCTGCTTTAAAGGAACAAACCTTTCAGTATCGATCCACATTTTTTGGGAATGATACGCTACGTCCCCGACCGTGGCCGTCAATTCCACGACCCAGGTTTTGCGATCGCCGATCTGTTCTTCACCAATTACTTCAGGCGCATAGATCTCTGTGAGCTTCCTGTCTTCCATCATGTCTTCATACGAAAGGTCTGACCCCATTACAGATTGTCTTAACATATGACCGGAGATTTGAATGGTGCGGTCGGTGGAGGGAGAGTAGATCCATAACTGATTTTCCAGCTTGAGCATCTTGGTCCCCTTCTCGCTGGCAGGTGACAGGTATTCTGTGAACGACTTTTCAATTCCCACTGACCAGCTTCTGGATGATATGGTTCTGCTGTTGCGTTTCCCATGAATGATCATGGAAGACTCAAACACCCTGTTCTCGGAAGAAAGGTTCTGATCTACCTTTCCGAGAATGGCTCTCGCGTCCTGCGCCTTTGCGAACGATGTAAACAGTATAAGTAAAAGGGCTATATTTTTCATGGCGTGATATTTAGATTGTGTTTCATAGGTGGCCGATATTTACACCTCAAGTTCCTTGAACAGGTTTGCCGTATTCCTTTTATAAATACCTGCTCCCGACAGTGCATTTCCTAACACCATTGAGAACAAGCCCGGTATAAACCCGATGTAAAACGCTGTGGGCGTGATCGAGGCCCTTATCACCGCGGGCATCATCAGAGATGAATTTTTCAAAGACCCGCTGACATCGATACCAATTTCCTGAAAATAGTAAGAGATACCGAGCCCGACCAGTGTTCCGGTGACTGAGCCAATCGCACCTATTAAAATTCCTTCGTAAATGAGCGTTGCATACAAATGATTTTTTTCTTCTCCCAGAGCAAGGCGCACACCAAACTCCCTGTAACGTCTGAGCCCTCCCAGCAAGCCAGCGTTCCACAACACGACCGACATCGCCAGTACAAATACAAAGATCATGACGCTACCGACTGTGCTTGAATAATCCATATACTCCGCCATACCGGCCTGGTCTCTT
>JBBEBN010000223.1:0-5146 GCA_040882305.1 Cyclobacteriaceae bacterium | reverse complement strand
TTCTTCCGGTTTTGTTCCTGACAGGGCGCTGATGGAATTAAGGCTGTTAAACAAAAAATGCGGCTGCAGCTGTTGTCTGAGTCGTGAAAGTTCGGCTTCGCGCGCCAGTTTCTCGGCTGCCAGTGTCCGGTTGTCGGACTCCTGGTGTTCGAGCAGGGCAAACCATACCCACGTGAGGGCGCTTACAAGGGCAATCATGAGCCAGATATAGAGCCCTCTGATAAAAAGAGATTTGTCAAGGAATACCACATACTCATTTGTCTCATTGATCAATAGAAGGGTCAGGTGATGGATGGCAAACACGGCAATAAAGGCCAGACCGATACTCATCGCGATCCGGATGATCTGTCGCGGCTGGTAGTACTTCATCACCAGAATCATGTCGTATCCCGCAAAGGCTATGATGAGGTTGGTGACCGCCGCGTCGACAAAACTGGTTCGCCACCCGAATCCGAAAGTGTATTGTAGTGCCAGCATCTGGAGGACGATCCAGGAGCCGCACCACAATGCGAAGAAGTAAGTCAGTTTGCGATATGAAAAGGTTAGTGCCAAATGAACCTGTCGAAATTATTTTAGATGCATCCTGATAAAGATGGCCTTCTGGTGAATACAATGTATGTAGGATTTGGCTTCTTCAGTTTCATGGATCTGAGAATATATTTCCATTCCGTCTTCCAGGTTTTTCAGCGGAACAATTTCAGCCACATTTATGAATTCCCATTTGACCTTGTTTTTCTTTTCATTCAGAAAAGAATCCTCTTCGCTGATGCCGATTGTGCGTGCTTTCAGGAACGCCTGTTCCTCGGAATCCGCGGCAATCAACCGCAATTGTTCATCAAATTGTGGTGTATGCTGGGTGTTTTCCGCTGAGATCTTGAATACGACTTTTGAAATATACCAGTTCATAAATATTTTGTAATGGATGAGAGAAATACCGCTACTAATAACTTCTGATATCAATGCCTCCCAACAGACAGGTGCCTTTCAGGATCAGTATTTTATTGGTCTCTTCCCCGGTGGGATTGGCCAGCATGGGGCGTTTGTCGTCGACGCCTCCAAAGATGGCCACCAGGTCTTTAGTATGAACTTTCCAGTGAGCGGGGACGGTCAGTTTCGTACCACCAAAAATCTGCGTGAGTTCCAGTACCACCGCTCCGTTGATATCAGCCTGCGTCAGGTTGATCTCCGTTCCACCGAAAACGGTCACCGCTTCACCACCCCTGAAATTTTTGGAGATAATGTTTTTCTTGATCCCCCCGAACACGACCGTAGAATCAAGGTAGTCCTCCGAGGAGCTTGCCGTATTGGCATGGGTGGCGTCCCATTTACCCCAATCGCGGTTTCTTTTTCCCTGACGAAAAATGATCAGTAAGCCTATTCCGATCACGATGATGGGCCAGAAGAAGTCGCCGATATCATAGTAGGGATAAAAGTCGTCGAGTAACAGGAAGCCGCCAATGAGGATTGGGATAAACCACCCGAAGCCTCTAAACGAATGCCTGAATCCAAGATACAGGCCGAGTGCGATGAGGATCGTTTCAAAAGAAAGGATCCACCCGGGAAATTCGACGCCGGCTTGTCGTGCCAGCAGGAGAAGACCGATTGCCACGATGAGTGCACCCCCCATGATCCTGCCGGAGTGATTCCACTGACCCGTCCTGCTTTCCGCGGGCTTATCGACAGTGCCTGTATTTTTATTAGATGTTTCCATGATTGTGTGTTTGTGTACCAAATATACGCGAACGCCCAATGTTACGGCCATAGGAGATAGGCAGGCAAAGGATGACAGTAGGTGAATGGCGGGATTTGGTAGGTGAATTCGTGAGTGGTGAGCCTGCCTGCCATGCGGGTGGCCTGCGCGTCAGGTGGTGAGTTCGCGCGTCCAACGGGGTTTGTCTTCCATCGCTGAATTCCTGCCCAGGTCAAAGATCCAAATTCAGCCTGGCGTGCTGTAACAGCATGATGGTCTTGGCATCTTTTATCTCGCCGGTGCGGATCATCTCAAGTGCTTTGGCAAAGCTCAGCTCAAGTACTTCGATATTTTCCTGCTCGTGATCGACGCCGCCGCCATCGTTTACCTTTTGATCAGTTGAATATTCGCCAATAAAAAAATAGAGGATCTCCGTTACTGAACCCGGCGACATGTAGGCTTCATATATTTTCTGAACATGCTCAATGCGGTATCCCGTTTCTTCTTCTGTTTCCCTGCGGATACAATCTTCAGGTTTGTCTTCATCGAGCAGGCCGGCGCAGGCTTCTATCATCATACCGTCAGCATTGCCGTTGACAAAGGTGGGCAATCGGAACTGGCGTGTCAGGATAACCGTCTTTTTTTTCAGGTTGTACAAAAGAATGACGGCACCATTGCCCCGGTCATATGCCTCGCGAACCTGTTTGCGGGAGTTTCCCTGGTTATCAGTGATCTCAAAAGTATACTTATGCAGCTTATACCAGTTATCTGATAAGAGCTTCTTCTCAACGATCTTGACGAGTTGTGCCATTTAAAATACGTGGATCCGGGGATCTGTTTCAGGACACCATTGAACTGCTTTTGGGTTTTAGTCTATGGAAAAGTTCCAGGCATACCCACGCATCCGTTGCGGCATATTCGATTTGCTTTTGCGTAAAGGTGGGGACTTCCCAATTTGATGTTTGTGCGCTCTTTGAAATTCTGAAACCCAGCAATAGTGCGGTGAGTTTCTTCACGCTCTCTACCTGCAAGCCAGCCTCCTTTGCCAGCGTGGAAAGGTCATAACAATTCACCGGATCAAAGGCGTGGAGTTTTTGCAAAGCCTTCAGGTCATCGCGGATGCCGACCCCGGTCTTAATGATGCCAGAATTAGAAAAAAGGCTTGCGAGTTCTTCGGTAACGCCCGTGTAATTTAAACGAATGAGGTAGACCTTTTTTGGTATGGCCAGCTGGAGGAGGGAAACCTGAAACACCTGTCCTTTTTTAAAACTGGGGCGCGTTTCCGTATCAAAGCCTACCACTTCATGAAATCCAATTTCGGTGACAATCTTGCAGAGCTGTTGGGGTTCGCTGATGACGGATGTCTTGCCGCTGAATGTCCTTAACGGAAGGTTATTAATCTCTTCAGGAGTAATGTTGATTCTCAGTTCATCAAAGCCCGGCGGGAACTGATCCTTGTTTACGTTAAATTGAACATCCATGCAAAAAATGAAATTATACCCAAAAAATTTACCATCAGGACTGATAAAGGTGCCCTTAAGTTAACTGAAAAAATCCTAACTACTGAATAGTTTTAGGAGAGATTACAGGTAGAAGAGAACTTTTCCGGGCCGCTACGGGCACGAAAAACACCGCATCGCAATTCCCAAACCGGATACGGGTAGGGTTAAAAGGGATTTCCCGGCCGAACCCGCACGCTTAACAAGGCCATGGAGCTTTGCATTCTTTCAAGTGCTTAATTTTCTTATTTTGCCTGCCTTAAACCGAAACCAATGGGGAACCCGCTTTTCAGGAAAAAGTCCATCACAAGCATTGTAGAAGAAGTAAAGGCGGAGTCCCGGGTACAGGGCAGCGGATTGAAGAAGGTGTTGGGGGTAAGAGATCTCGTTTCCATGGGGATTGCGGCCGTGGTCGGCGCCGGTATTTTTTCCACCATAGGATCAGCCGCTTATAATGGTGGTCCGGGGATTTCTCTTCTTTTTATTATTACTGCCGTTACATGCGGATTCTCCGCGCTGTGTTACGCCGAATTTGCCAGCAGGGTACCCATCGCCGGAAGCGCCTACACGTATGCCTATGTTTCTTTCGGTGAGCTGATCGCCTGGGTCATTGGATGGGCGCTCATCCTGGAATATGCCATAGGGAACATAGTGGTCGCTATTTCCTGGAGTGGCTATTTCAACAATTTACTGGAAGGGTTTGGTTTATCCTTGCCCGCCTGGCTTACCACCGATCCGGGCACGGCAAAGGCAGCCTATAATCAGGTCGAACTCGCCCTTGCTCAGGGGAAGCCCCTTGATGAAAACCTGAAGTATGTTCAGAGCGCCTGGCTTTCAGCGCCAGTAATTGCAGGAAAACATATCTTCATCAATATTCCGGCATTTATTATCGTCGTGCTTATCAGCATCCTCACTTATGTGGGAATAAAAGAAAGTAAAAAGACCACTAACTTTCTCGTCGTTTTTAAGATCGTTGTCATTCTTTTCGTAATTGTCGTGGGCTTTTTTTATGTGGAACCATCGAACTGGAGCCCCTTCATGCCCAATGGTTTTGAAGGTGTGTTGCGGGGTGTTTCCGCAGTGTTTTATGCCTATATCGGATTCGACGCCATTTCCACGACGGCGGAAGAATGCAAAAACCCTCAGCGCGATCTTCCCCGGGGTATGATCTATTCTCTCGTGATCTGTACTGTGCTTTATATTCTGATCTCCTTTGTTCTCACCGGCATGGTTCCATTTACGGAACTGAAAGTCACTGATCCGTTGGCTTTCGTTTTTGACAGGGTTGGACAAAAATGGATAGGTTACATTGTTTCCATCAGCGCAGTCGTTGCCACCACCAGTGTGCTGCTGGTCTTTCAGTTGGGTCAGCCGCGCATCTGGATGAGTATGAGCCGCGATGGGTTGCTTCCGAAAGCATTTGCAAAAATTCATCCGCGATATCAGACCCCCTGGTTCTCAACGATCATCACTGGCATCATTGTCGCTATCCCCTCCCTGTTCATGGCAAGCGATCTCATGACTGACCTCACGAGCATCGGAACGCTTTTCGCGTTTGTGATCGTCTCCGGGGGTGTGCTGATGCTGCCCCGGCTAGCGAAAAACACTCCGGAAGAAAGCAGAGCAGGGAAATTCCGCTTGCCTTATATCAATGGAAAATTCATCGTGCCGATCCTTTTTCTGGTTTATTTATTTCTTGTACGCGATGAGATCAGCAACAGCTTTTTGCATATCAGCGACGTGGGCTTACAGGGAATGTTATTCCTGACCTTTATCGCGCTTGGTACCGTGCTCAGCTTCCTCACCTTCGCCCATAATCTATCTCTCATACCCGTGATGGGAGTCTTGTTCTGTTCTTACCTTCTGATAGAAATACCGGCGGTCTCCTGGGGATATTTCTTCCTATGGTTAAGCGTGGGACTTGCGATTTATTTCGGCTACGGCTACTGGAAGAGCA
>JBBEBN010000222.1:0-5175 GCA_040882305.1 Cyclobacteriaceae bacterium | reverse complement strand
GTCCCAGTTCCAAAAAATGAACCCGTCTTAAGTTACAGTCCGGGGAGTAGGGAAAGAAAATTATTGAAACAGGCACTTGAAGAGGCACGGTCGCAGGTCATGGATATCCCAATGTATATTGGCGCCGAGGAGGTTCGCACTGGAAAGAAGAAGAAACTGGCTCCCCCGCACGATCACAAGCATGTACTGGGATATTTCCATGAAGGCGACCGGTCTCATGTTGAACAGGCCATCCAGGCTGCGCTGAATGCGAAAGAACTCTGGATGAATATGGGTTGGGAACACAGGGCCAGCATCTTCCTGAAAGCAGCTGATCTCCTGGCAGGGCCATACCGATATAAGATCAATGCCGCCACCATGCTGGGCCAGTCCAAAAGCGCGTATCAGGCTGAAATTGATTCGGCCTGTGAACTGATCGACTTTCTGAGGTTCAATGTTTATTATATGTCACAGATCTACCAGGATCAGCCTGACTCCTCCCAGGGAGTGTGGAACCGGATTGAATACAGACCCCTGGAGGGATTCACCTTTGCGCTGACACCTTTTAATTTTACCGCCATTGCCGGAAACCTGCCGAGCAGCATGGCATTGATGGGGAACACCGTTGTGTGGAAACCGGCCAACGCGCAGGTGTATGCCGCGAATGTGATCATGCAAGTCTTTAAACTGGCGGGCCTTCCGGATGGGGTGATCAACCTGATCTATGCAGAGGGTCCGACGGTAGGCGGCGTAATCTTCAATCACCGCGATTTTGCCGGTCTTCATTTTACTGGCAGCACGGGTGTTTTCCAAAACATGTGGAAAACGATCGGCGAGAATATCCATAAATACAAATCCTATCCGCGCATCGTAGGCGAGACCGGAGGAAAAGACTTCATCATGGTCCATAAAAGCGCAGATGCACGTGTGGTGGCAACGGCCATGACACGCGGTGCTTTTGAATATCAGGGACAGAAATGTTCCGCTGCATCACGCTGTTATATCCCTGACAACCTTTGGCCTGATGTAAAGAAATTCCTGCTCGAAGATCTCAAGTCCATCAAAATGGGCGGGGTGGAGGATTTCGGCAATTTCTTCAATGCTGTGATCGAGGAAAAGGCCTTCAATTCCATTAGTGAATACATTGAACAGGCACGACAAAACCCTATGAATGAGATCATCGCCGGAGGTAAACACGACAAATCAAAAGGATATTTTATCGAGCCAACGGTTATTGTTTCAAGGGACCCTTCTTCTGTAACGATGTGCGAAGAGATTTTTGGTCCCGTGCTGACCGTTTATGTTTATCATTCTGAAAATTTTGAGCAGACACTGGAATTGGTAGACAGCACCTCTCTTTATGCACTCACGGGTTCAATTTTTGCGTGTGACCGCTTTGCCATTGAAATGGCCACCAAAAAGCTGACGAATGCAGCGGGTAACTTTTACATTAACGATAAGCCTACTGGTGCTGTTGTGGGCCAGCAACCTTTCGGTGGCGCCCGCGGCTCGGGTACAAATGATAAGGCGGGAGCAAAGGTGAATTTGCTTCGCTGGGTGAGCATGCGTACGATCAAGGAAACATTTGTACCTGCCGTCGATTACCGGTATCCATTTTTAGAGAAAGATTAAAACCGCCCCGGGACTGCTCCGTCCACTTGTTTCTTTTCGATAACCAGCCTGAAACGCAAGCGCAAACCAAAAGCTATGCCGGGTACCGGCAGTACGAAAAGTAGCCAATTGTTTTTTGAATGGCTCATCCGTCCAGCGTGATTGCGGATTGAAATTCTATTAATAATAAAGCGCGCAGGTCAATAGCGGGCAGGCGAGGGGTGATGGGTTGCAGCCTTTGAGGCAAGGCTCGCATATACGACTTGCCTCAGCTTGTCAGAAATAGCAGAATTTGAGTGGCGTTGAAAATGGTTCAATACGATGAAATGAAAAAGGTACTGATGAAAGCATAACTACCTGATTATCAATATTCAATCTTAGACATCGGCGAAGGATGGCGAGATATGGTAAGGCGGGACACGAGGGATTGGTTAATGAACTTATCCTTTGCAATCTTGGCATGGGCAAACTTCGCGGCAGTAGTTCATTGAGAACGCCATGACAAGGCATTATGATCTTAAGGCTCCATCTCTGCGCGATCCGTTGCGATCTGTTCGTCCCTGAAAAGTTCGAGGTTAATGGCCTCGCACGCTCTCGTCAGGCCGTCCTTGAAAACCTGGTGGGCCTGACTTATCACCGACATTTGATCGTCACTGTAAACCGTTCCATCAGCGTCCCGGATCTTTTTGTTATCGAAGAACAATGCGGACTCAAATCGAAACCCGGCTGATATCATTGAACTGGTGGAATAATAGACCGCGCCACCTATAGCGGAAGGCGACGACATTCGGCTGTTTATCTTCCAGAAAGGCTTGACCCGGTAAATGACAAGGCTCAAGCCTGAATCGGGTTTTGTTTCGGAGAGGCTGATAACATCAAAGTTGTCGCGCAATGCATTCTCCATACTCGCAGCAAGTGATCGTCGGAACTCTGTTACCTTCATTCGTTTTACGCCCTCTCCTTCAACGGCGAAGGAGTCCCTGACATCCTCCAGGAGCACCAGGTTCAGCGGTTCGTGTATGAGAGCACGTGATGGTTTAATGAACGGCTCAATTTCGAAATAGGTCAATGGCCGTATCGCGCAACTTTGTAAAAAAACAACTGTCAACAGAGGCAGAGTCAATTTCATTGTTTTCATACGAGGCAGGGTTAATTCGGATTGATGAACTGGGGGGTAGCAAATGTAAGCAGTGCAAATTTATTGCCAGATCCGACAACTCCGAGGCTGGCCCGCAATAATGACATCGTAAATGTCGAAATGAAGTAGCTAATGGATTACGCAAATACAAAGGAGAAAGAAGGCAAGCAACACTAATAGGTCGTCGCCGTCTAGGTAACTGAACTTGTCAATTAACGAATAGATGAGCAAAAATCAGACTGATGATGCCTCCGATAAATGAAATAGTTCCTGTTGTCTTTTTCATGGCTTAGCTGATAATTGCTAAACCTTAGATAGGAATTTCGTCTGATTCCGCCGGTTAATTTGGGCGCTTCCGCCAAAAATAAAAAAATAAAAAGCCGGATACGAATGTAACCGGCTGATTATCACCGCTCCTCCTCTTGGACTTGAACCAAGGACCCCCTGATTAACAGTCAGGTGCTCTAACCAGCTGAGCTAAGGAGGAAAATGGACTGCAATATTAAGGTGGTCGTTGTGAATTGCCAAATCTAAAGGTAATTTCTTTCTGCTTTCCTAAGCAGGGTATTAGAAGGTTTTGTTGAAAATTGCTCATCTAAACTTCGCAAAAAATGCCCCCTTATCTATCGAAAGGAGGGTACTTTTTTCATGCACGAAAGTTGATGATCTTCGTCAGGATCAAATGATTGAATCTTAGTATTATGGCATTAAGTTCCTGCCATATTTTTAAAAGCGCTGTTGGAAGGCCTCTGTGAAGTTGGGCGATTCTTTATAGGGAGTAGCCGGAATGTATTTCTTAAACCAGCTGTTGATGGTCATGTAGAGAACGCCAAAAAAAGCCTCCTTGAAGATGCCTGCGGACATTTTAGATTCTCCGCGTGTACGGTCTGTAAAGATGATCGGCACTTCAGTTAATTTAAATCCGTATTTCCAGGCGAGGAATTTCATTTCAATCTGGAAGGCATATCCGATGAATTTGATGCCATCCAGCGGAATGGATTCCAGCACCTTTCTGCGATAGCAGACAAAACCAGCGGTGGTGTCCTTAATGGGCATGCTGGTAATGGTTCGCACATAACTGCTTGCAAAATAGGAGAGCAGGACACGTCCAATGGGCCAGTTCACCACATTCACACCGGTGGCGTATCGCGAACCGATAGACAGATCTGCACCTTCCCTGGAACAGGCATCAAATAGCCGCACGAGGTCTTTCGGGTCGTGGGAGAAGTCAGCGTCCATTTCCAGAATATACTCGTACTGTTTTTTGATGGCGTAATGGAAACCTGTAATGTAAGCAGTGCCCAGGCCAAGCTTGCCAGGCCGCTTGAGAAGATGAAGTCTCCATTCCTGCTCATTGTAGACTTGTTGCAGGTCTTCTACGATTTCAGCAGTACCATCGGGTGAGCCATCATCAACGATGAGTACGTGGAAATCCAAAGGCAGTGCAAAAACGGCTTCGATGATTGCCTGAATGTTTTCGCGTTCCTTGTACGTCGGTATTATTACAATGGCCTTATTCACGGGCGGCTTGGCTTAGTCTTTGTACTATAACAAATCTATTAAAAGAAAAATTTAATACAATCGATTTCTGCCAGGGGGATTCTTTTTTCGTTGTATTCCCATCCGCCGGGAAACAATGTGGTCAAATCAGGTTGAAAAGCTCTCCAAATATTTTTCAAGTGTTCCATTTTTCGACCAACGGTAAATTAAGAGGATAACAAAGGGGCTGTAAAGCCCTTTGTTATACCGCCTCAACTTCCTGAAAATGTTTCGCCACGTTCTGCTGCACTTCAAAAGGCACAGGAGAATAATCTGCAAAGCGCTGTGTAAAACTCGCGCGCCCTTGTGAAAGCGATCGCAGGGTTGTGGAGTAGCGATCTAACTCTGCCAGTGGTGTTCTTGCTTTGATCACCTGGAAGTTTCCTTTAGTATCCATTCCCATGATCAATGACCGGCGGGTTTGCAGATCGCTCATTACATCACCCATCACTTCTTCCGGCATTACGATCTCCAGGTCCATGATGGGCTCTAGTAGCTGGGGCTCCGCTCTCATAAAGGCATCTTTAAAGGCCATCATCCCGGCGATTTTGAAGGATATATCATTGGAATCCACCGGATGCATTTTGCCGTCAAATACGCACACGCGCACATCGCGCACGTAAGAACCTGTTATGGGACCTTCTTCCATCTTTTCCATGATCCCTTTAAGGATCGAGGGTATGAAGCGCGTATCGATGACGCCGCCCACGATACAATTGTAAAAAGCCAGTGTTCCTCCCCATGGCAGGTCAATGAATTCTTTCCCACGGATGCTGTATTCGCCCGGTTCGGGCATGCCGTTGTAATAGGGTTCTACCTTCATATGAACTTCGCCAAACTGGCCCGCGCCTCCGGATTGCTTCTTGTGCCGGTAAACGGCCACTTGCGCAGCGCGAATCGTTTCCCGG
>JBBEBN010000221.1:0-5190 GCA_040882305.1 Cyclobacteriaceae bacterium | reverse complement strand
GACAGCCGGCACCTTCCGTACACTCCTTTCACCGTGCGGTTGAAAATATCCACAAAACGTTTCGTGTCTTCTTTGTAGGCGTAGCAACTCATCGAGGGCTCATCCACCGTGATCTCCTTGCATCCTGCGGCCACGAGCTCTTCCAGTTCTTTTTTTACGAAGGGGAGGATGGCCTCGGTGATGGCATAGCGGTCTTTGTATTTTTCATTGGGCATCATGCGTCCGCTCAATGTGTAGGGGCCCGGTACACTGGCTTTCAATACCGGCCCTGCCGGTGCTAATTTTTCCAGGCGTTTGTATTCTTTTACAGCGCCAAGACCATCGGGCGCCGTTAGGGTATCGACGATGGAGTGTTTTCCGCGTTGGTCGTGTGCGGCGGGTCCCCACTTTCGCAGCTCGTCTGTATTTTCGCGTATTCCCTTGAGGAATCCATAAAACGAAAGGTTAAAATCCAGCCTTGTCTGTTCGCCGTCTGTGATCACATCCAGGCCTGCAGTGACCTGGTCGTGGATGGCAGCGATCACTGCATCTTCAATCATTTCTTCTTTGTCGGCATTGCCAAACTCATGAAGGTTTTTGACTGCAAATTCCAACCACCCCGGAAAAGGGTAGCTGCCAATGACGGTGGTGCGGACGGGTACAGGTTGCATATTTATTTCGTTTCGTCTTCAGATTTCTTGCCTACATTCTCATAAAGTTTTGCCAAACGGTGGGCGTGCTCATCGTATGCCGTTTCAAAGAGTTCGATGGCTTTTTGCTCCCCGACGACTGCAGCGCCACTCAGAACTTTAGGTGGCTGTCCGGCTGCGGTTAACATCTGCGCCACTTCGGCTTTAATGGCGTTGATGAGCATGGCTCCTCCAACGGTAGAGCCAGGCGACACAGGAGTGGCTAGTCCTTCCACATACACCATGGCGTCGCCAACGGGTGCACCGGTATCCAGAATGAGATCCGCAAAGTCGCCCAGTTTTTTTCCATCGGCGCGTTTGCTCCTGCTTTTCCCGGAATGCTCCTTCGTGAGAAGGGCAACAACTTTTACTTTTCTTTTCCGGAATAGTTCTGCCATCTCTACTGGTACGATATTACATCCACTGGAGGAAATGATGAGGGCACTGTCAAGAGTGGAGATATCAAAGTTTCGGAGGATCCTCTCGGCCAATCCCGGCGTGTTTTCAAGGAACATGGCCTGACGCTGACCGTTTGCTCCGACCACCAGGTTATGGAATGTCAGGGAAAGTTCAACGATGGGATTGAATCCGGGAAAGGAGCCATACCGCGGCCACATTTCCTCTACCATGATGCGGCTATGGCCTGAACCAAAAACATGAACCATTCTGCCTGCCAGGATGGTTTTGGAGAACCATTCTGCGGACTGCCTGATCTGCGTTTCCTGTGCGGAAACTATATCGAGGATCTGCCTGCATCTGTTCAGGTAATTTTGTGTGGGCGTCATTTAGTTATTGTTTTGGACAATGCAAAGGCGCCGGCGCCAATAGCACCCGCCATGTCAGAAAACTGTGCTGGCTTCAAGGGTGTATGTTTTCCTCCGGGCCTCCATTCGTAGAGCTCGAGAAAATGTTCCAGGGGTTTCATTAAAGCATCGCCGGCCTGTGAAATTCCGCCTCCGATGATCACGGCTTCAGGCGAAATCAAATTTATCGACGAGGCGATGCTGATGGCCAACTTCCTCAGTGAGTCAAGCCACAACCAGGTAGCGAAAGTGTCTCCGCCCCGGTATGCTTCTATGAGTTCAAACGTAGTATGATACCTGCCGTACGAGCGCTGAACAATGGTAATATTTCCGAAGGCATCTTCGATGCTTCCCGGCATGTTGGTAACATCTCGTCCATGGTTACCGGCGTCGACGGTGGTGTGACCGAAATGTCCCGCCATCTGCGACAATCCCTGATAGAGCTGGCCGTTGATGAGTATTCCTCCACCCACTCCCGAGCCCAGGGTGAGTAGCAGGATATGTCGCATTCCCTTGCCGGCGCCGAATGAAGCCTCTGCGGTCAGGGCAGAATGCGCATCGTTCAAGACGAAGACATTTTTTTGCGTGAAGTCAGACCAGTTAAATTTTTCCAGGCCCGGCAATCTTCCCGGCATGAATTCGATGCAGGTGTTGGCGGCATTTGAAAGGCCGGGTGCGCACAATCCAATTGCGTCAACGGGCTGGCGCGCCTGCGTTTCCAAATGGTTAATGATGTCCTTGATCGCCTGTTTCCAATGCACGTCGTCCTGCTCGTGAGTTTCCTCACGACTCTGATGGAGGATATTTCCACTTTCGTTAAGCAAAACTGCTTTTATGTTCGTACATCCCAGATCAATTCCGATGGCGGTCCTTTTCATAGCGTGATTAATACTGTCCTTCCGAAATGCTCCAGCCTCCGTCCACTGTTAGGATTTGGCCGGTGGTAAATCTGGAATAATCCGACATAAAATAAACTGCGGCGCCGTCGAGGTCTTCGGGAGAACCTATGCGTCCGCCGTCGAGGGGTTGTTTCGTTTTGATGAACGATAAGATGTTTTCATCGTTGGCTGCCCTTTGCGACATGGGAGTTTCCACCAACGCCGGCGCAAGCAGGTTAATGCGGATATTCCTGGAAGCATAATAGGCGGCAACCGATTTTGTGAACCCAATGGCTGCGGATTTTGCCGCGGCATACGCGTGGGTCACAAAATATTTTGGTGAAGGTGAGTATCCCAATACAGACCCCATATTAAGAATGGTGCCTCCCTTGTCTTTTTCCATGAAAGTCTTTACCGCTGCCTGGTTTGACAACATCAATGACGTGAGGTTGAGGGTGAGCGTCTTTTCCCATCCTTCGCGGGTGATTTCATGCAGCGGACCATCACCGAGTCGGCGACCGCTGCCACCTGCGACGTGGTACAGTCCGTCAAATCCTCCGAAATGACGGATACAATCCCGGATGGCCTCTTCGGCTGTGCCGCTCTGCGAAGCATCCCCCGTTTTCACGAGGGCATTTTTTAGCCGCCAGGCAGCTTTTTCCACGCTCTCCGGATTTCTGCCAATAGCGAGTACGTTGGCCCCCTCGCGGACAAAGGCCTCTGCAGCCGACAGGCCAATTCCGGTGGTGCCACCGACGATGACGATACATTTATCCTTAAGCCAGCGATCCTGCACGTATTTTACGATTAAAGGCCTAAAAATAGGGAATTGGGAGATAAAAATTCAATCGCTCATTAAAGTCTCCTTCCTCCGCATTTTAGGGAAGGAAATGACCCGGAACCGTCATTTTTTTCCGATCCCGCGTTCAGTCTCCGATTTGATAACCGATCGGTTTAAAGGAATAGTTATTTGACATCTCCGCAGAGCATGCTGTCATACCCACGATCAGGTCCATTTTGGCTTCAAGAATGATGTGATCACCTGCTTTGCTTTTTGGCGGGAGAACAGAAATTTTTCCCGTTTCACCATTTACACCCACATGCATGAAGATATTGAAGCAGATGGGTATCTGGTCTGCCGTAATGCCGTATTCTCTTAATGACTCGGAGAGATTTCCAAGGCACCCGCGATGAGGATGGGTGTGACCATAGATGATCCGGAAGGTGTCGCTGCTGCAGGGTGTCAGTAAAAAATCATGTCTGCCCACGGTGTCCTCCACTATTTCAAACATAATATTGCTCCGGTTGGAGTAAAAGGGATGTCCCTTTGTCAGGAAGATGGTCTCGGCGTAATCGATCGTGCGTCCTGAAGAAAGGTACTCACTGGTTTCGTGTTCGTTAAAACAAATAAGATCCGATACCTGTTCGCCCTGTAAATCCACCACTTTCAGGCGCTGGCCTTTTTTCAGCGTGAATGAAACGCTATTCCTGGGCGGAATTATTTTTAGTTTCTCCATGCGCTTTTCCCAAGGGACACGTCCATTCAAGGTCATATTCCCGGCCGCTATATTGATAAACTTCCGACTTTTTACCAAAATCAGCAAGCATGGGATTCACGGAACCTGAATAAAGGAAATCGCGCTTCCTTACGATCGTTTTCATTTTTTGATAACGGTCCGATTTGCGCATCTCTTCAAATTGTACGTGGGGATTAAAAACTATGGCCGGGTATTTAAACACTCTCGAAGGTCTTGTGTTGGAAGGATGTAATCCAATGATGAAAAAGGCCTCTTCTCCGAGGCTGAAGCTGAAATCCGGCGACAAAGGCTCCGGGCTGACCCGCTGGTCATAGGAGAAATTCACGGCATCCAGTTGCGATAAAGACTGAAGCCTCTGCCACAGGTACGCGTCAAAAGTTTCTTCTGTGATCGTTTCTGGCCCCTTGAAAATTACAGCGGCGCTGTGAAAATTCGTTTTGACAGCACGGAAATCAGCAATAAACCTGTAAAGGAATTGAAGGATGTGTGTGTCGTCTTTTCCGCACCCAATGTGATGGGCGACGTAAAAGGGTATATGTTTCCTGGCCATGGCTGACCGGGCTGCAACGCAGGGATACGTTTCATTCATGATGAAATCCTGAAACTCCCTGATGATCGTGTCGTGTTTGATTTCTGCCATACTTCCTGTGGCACAAGCGATTAAAAAAACATGCCGTAGGTTTCTCAGGTGAGAGGGGTTTCTTTATCCAGTGATTTTAGTTTTTTGACATGTCGAGCCGTTTCATTTAAGAATTCCCTTCCGCGCACAAAATCCCAATATGCCACCCCTTTTTCGTGATTGATCTTTGAGATCCGGTAGAGCGCTTGCCAGTGTAAAAAAAGAATGCTGCAGGCCTGCCATAAATTGTAACCATTTCCGTAAACATGGTGCGGTTCTGCTCCGCTGCCATTATATTCAAGAATACTGAAGTTCTTTCCGTGTTTAAGGTCCTCGATCGATTCACACCTGATATCGTATCGGCCGTAATAGAAATTACCTGCATAGTGACTGAGGTAGTCAAAAACTTTCAAAAGCCTGTCGTCTTTTTCTTTTTCAAGGGTCACGAGCTTTCCGCCCCGGCTGAGGTTCAATGCCGGGGATAAACAATACTGCTCTCCGGGGGAAAGGATGTGCTGGAGTTTATCTTTGTGCTTCGCGCTCATTTCCTCAAGGCGAAACTGCACGCGTGAGTATTTCAGCATTAATTCCCAGAGCGTTGATTTGCCGTCGCCCGTCACCTGCAGGAATTCTTTCCTGATGAAACCCGTAATCGTGCCACGCTCTGCATTCGGGAAGCGATAA
>JBBEBN010000220.1:0-5198 GCA_040882305.1 Cyclobacteriaceae bacterium | reverse complement strand
GAAAATACTGGAATATTCAAACGAACTGAGAGTAACCAAAGATACTCCTCCGACCTTTATCATTCATGCCGGTGACGACAAAGGCGTGTTACCTGCCAACAGCATTGCTTTTTATGAAAGCCTCTTAAAGCACAATGTACCAGCCGAGCTGCACATTTACGAAAGGGGAGGGCACGGTTTCGGAATGAATAATCCCACCACACAAGAAAAGTGGATGGATAGTCTAAAAAACTGGCTCGTATCCAGAGGTTTGTTGAGCGAATAGACAAGGCGTCCCTTGTGTCTAACAACCTTATGCCCTGTTTCCTTATGTCCATATTTTCTTATTTCCCTGTTTCCTGTTAAATTACTGGGGTAACCATAACCTAAATTTTACTTATATGAGAAGACTGCAGAAATCCTTCAGCGTCATCGCGCTTTTCTTATTTGCTGTTGGCTGTGAGCAGGGTGAAGAGGTATCGCGATTAATACCGGTTGATGATTCGCCGCTATTTAGAGAATTACCGCCGGCTGCGAGCGGTCGCAGGTTCACTGAAACAAAATACGCACTTCTTGGAGGTGAGTACATCACGACCGCTGAGTCAGGTCAGGTGGGAAGATTCGTGTATTTCAAAGATGTAGGGAACAAGCAACTCGCTTATGATTTTGTTCCAGGCCTAAGTCTGGATGGCACGGATGCTGTTTCATATTACATTGATCAGAAGCGTCCTTCCGATGACATCAGTGTTTCTATCTCGTCAGGCGCCATTTCCCGTGCCATGAATACTTGGGAAGGCGTTGCGTGTTCACAGCCTTCCATCTACGAAATACCGTTTAACCGACGTGTGTCCACAGGTTATGTAAGTGCGCTCTTCGGTTTTCGCGGAAGTTTTGATTACGTGGCAGATGTGCTGCATGCCGGATGGTTACCAGGCAGTTTCTTTGATCTGCTTGCGCAAGACGGGAGCACATTTATTTTAGGTGTAACCTTTACGATCATTTTTACAGATGATAACGGCAATCCTGTAGACACGGATGGCAATGGTAAATACGATGTTGCATGGCGGGAAATTTATTATAATGATGCTTTTACCTGGAGAGATGGTGCACATTATGATATTGAAACCATCGCACTTCACGAGGCAGGACATGGATTGAGCCAGGCGCATTTCGGGTCTGCTTTCCTGGATGCGGGGTCAGGTGAGCTTCACTTTAGTCCGCGCGCCGTCATGAACGCCGCATATTCCGGCATCCAAACGCAGATCACCGAAACCGATAACGCAGGTCATTGCAGTAACTGGAGCAGTTGGTCGGAGAATTGATGTCTGGCAAACACCATAAAAGCATCTTGCATGGCCTGCACGATGCTTTTTTTTCAGTTTAGCAAACCTGAGCTTTCGAAAAAGATAAGGAAATTATTTACCTTCATATAAGTAAACCCCAAATCTAAAGTTCCGGTAGACACAGTCGGAGGGCGAAGCAAAGCCAACAACCAAAAATGGACCGAACATTACGCCTCGCACTATTTCTGTTGTTCACAGCCGTAACCAGTTCGTATGGGCAAAAAGAATACGAATTCAAAACCGGCCTGGCTGTGACTCAATGCCATCGCTACGGTCGTGAAGCCATCACGACTGACCATCTTGCATATTCACTGTACACCGGGCGGCTACAACTCCCAAGGGAATATGTAAAACTATTTACCGACACTGGCAAAGACTTCATGTGGAAAAAGATCGAAGTGGACAGCACCGGAAAATTCAGGGGGGAAGTGTTGATGAACGGATACATTTACCTTACCTACAACGCTTCCCGATCACAAAATGCACTGCTGAATGTCACAGGGAATATCATGTTATACTTTAATGGCGAACCGCGCGGAGGCGATATCTACAGTGATGGTTGGATGACCCTTCCTGTGAAATTGAAAAGAGGGGTCAATGAGATATTCATAAGATGCGGAAACTTCTCGCGATGGCAGGGTGTCAAGGCACGTCTGCTGTTTCCGGAAAAAACTGTATTGTTGGGCATCGAAGACGCAACGCTACCGCATGTCGTCATCGGAAGGTCGAAGGAAGACCTGCCGGGAGCCGTTGTTATCATCAACAGTTCAGATAAAACCCTCGATGGCTTGTCCATCACGGCCAACCTGAACGGCAAAATAACAGACACACCTGTTGCCGCCGTCTCTCCGTCGACAATCCGTAAAGCAGGTTTCTATTTTAACACCGCAAATGTTTCCGCTAAAGGTGATCATTCCTGTGATCTTCAGTTGAAACAGTTCGGTCGCGTACTGGATGATAGGTCATTAGTCATCACTGCCGTGAATGCCGATCAGCATCAGAGCCATACGTTCGTCAGCGATATTGATGGAAGTGTACAATATTACGGTGTGGCTCCGTACAGAGGCAAGGAGGATGAAAAGCCCGCGCTATTTCTTTCCGTCCATGGCGCCGGTGTTCAGGCGATCGGACAGGCGCGCGCCTATCAACCTAAAGATTGGGGTGTGCTGGTCGCCCCAACGAACAGAAGGCCCAGGGGTTTTAACTGGGAAGACTGGGGACGTATCGATGCGCTTGAAGTGCTTGAGCATGCAACAGAGAAATTCACTCCGGACCCTGAGAGAATATACCTTACAGGACACTCCATGGGAGGGCACGGAACCTGGTACCTGGGAGCAACCCATCCTGACAAGTGGGCAGCCATCGCACCCTGTGCGGGATATCCGACGCTTACCGCATACGGATCCGCTGATGGACGGATCCCGGACAGCGCCCGAACGGACATTGAAAAAACCTTATTGCGCGCAAGCAATGCCAGCAATGTTCTTGCCCTTGCCCGGAATTACAAGAACCACGGCGTGTATATTTTTCACGGAGATGAGGACAGGACTGTTCCGGTCAGGTTTGCACGCCAGATGCGGGATACCCTCGGCACATTTCATCCCGATTTCAGCTACTACGAATATCCCGGAGGGAGTCACTGGTTCGGAAATGAAAGCGTGGACTGGCCACCATTGTTCGAGTACTTCCGCTGGCATACCCTGAAGCATGACAGCGCAGTGAATGTAGTTGATTTCACTACGGCCAATCCTGCTATCTCTTCCACGTTCCGCTGGGCCTCAGTCATTCAGCAGCATCAACCCCTTGCGTACAGCAACATCCACCTGAGCAGGGATAAAACAACAAGGACCATCACCGGCACGACTAGAAACGTCGCGATGCTGAAAATGGATTTGAATGACTTCAACACGGGCGATACCGTTTCCATCTCACTTGATTCAGAGAATGTCCGCTATTTAGTCACGGCTGATCGTGAAGTTTACTTATCCCATGCGTCCGATTGGCGCGTTGTCGCGAGCCAAAATCCAAAACATAAAAATGCACTTCGGTCAGGTCCCTTCAAGGAGGCCTTCCGCCACAGGATGATCTTTGTTTATGGAACGGCCGGAAAGGCAAGCGAAGACGAGTGGGGTTACAATAAAGCGAGATATGATGCTGAAGTCTGGTATTACCGAGGGAATGGCGCCGTGGATATTATTCGCGATCAGGACTTTAATCCGGCAAAATATCCCGACAGGGGCATTGTCCTTTATGGTAATTCGGCGACCAATTCAGCGTGGAATAAGCTATTGAATGAATGTCCAATACAGGTGTTCCCTGACCGCGTTACCCTTGGCGCTGAAACATTCCGTGGGATCGATCTCGCAACTTATTTTGTTTGGCCAAGGCCCGATAGCGACGTCGCATCCGTAGCAGTAATTTCCGGAACGGGATTAGCCGGACTGAATGCAACAGAAGCAAATCAATATTTCGCTGCCGGAAGTGGATTTCCGGATTATATGATCTTCTCGCTGGAGATGTTGAAGTCGGGTGCTGAGGGTATCAAGGCGGCGGGATTTTTCGGTAATGACTGGCGATAGGCGGATAATTAGCGTTCGGCGGCATTGCGTATTCCAGCCAAAAGCCAGGAGCTACAGCCATCAGCTAAATTCATCATGGTGATACCGCCAAAAATTACTTACTTGTGAGACCCTAAACCTTTCCCATGTACGGTCTTTATGCGCCAATCCTCGTCCTTCAGGCATTTTGTGTTTACCACGCATACCGGAACAATGCGGAGCAGCGCTGGTATTGGCTGATCCTTCTTTTTCCGTTAATAGGAAGTATTATTTATCTGGTAAGCAATTTCGATGGCAGGGATTCTCTCCGGACCTTGAAAGAAAATGTCAAAGAAGTGGTGATCAGCAATTACAAGGTAGAGCAATTCGAGAAGGCATTGCGATTCAGTGAGAATATTAAGAACAAAGTAAATCTTGCTGATGCCTACACTGAAGTCGGGCGTTATAAGGATGCTATTACCCTTTACCAGGCGTGCCTGCAGGGTTTCATGTCGGATGATCCTCCAATTCGGATGAAATTACTCAGCGCTCATTTCATGAATGGGGACCACGATCAGGTCGTCGAATTCGGAAGCAAGCTCGAATCCGAAAAGTCTTTTAAGAATTCGGAAGAACGGGTAGCGTACGCGTGGTCGCTTTTCCAGACAGGTAAAGCAGATCTGGCTGAAAGTGTTTTTGAGGATCTGGACAGGTCCTTTACGAATTATTACCAGAGGCTTGAGTACTGCAAGTTTTTGCTCAAAACCGAAAAATCAGAATCTGCAAAGGAAAAGCTGATAAATCTGTTGGAGGAATTCGATCAGATGCAGGGGACCGAGCGCAGATCGAAGCGAAACATCCTCCGCGAGGTCCGGGACCTTCAGGCTAGCCACTTTCAAAGTGCATGATGTCTTTGAGATATTTGCTGCCTGTCATACTTCTCTGCACAGGCGTTGACAATCCTCGATCTCCTGAAGGAACAGACAATTATGGGCTCGCGGTTCAGTCTATGCCATGCCAGGACGAGAACATACCCCGATACAAAGCACGCCGTGTCACAAACGCGCCAGTGATTGACGGCAGGCTCAACGAGGACGTCTGGATGCGCGCAACGCGTTCACCGCGATTCGTGGACCTTGTTCATGGCACGCCTACCCATCTGGATACCCGGGCCGCTGTGATGTGGGATGACCAATACCTGTATGTCGGATATTGGATAGAGGAACCTGATGTTCGCGCGACCCTTACAAAGCGGGACGCACCTATCTACAAGGACAATGATGCAGAGCTGTTCATCGCCGGCCGCGACGGGTACTACGAATTTGAGATCAACGGCTTT
>JBBEBN010000219.1:0-5214 GCA_040882305.1 Cyclobacteriaceae bacterium | reverse complement strand
CAATCCCTGGATTTCATAAAATCCTTTATAGAATCAAGGCCGATCGTGCCTGATGATGGAGGCTCAGCAACGGTTGAATCCTGTTCGACGCGTTCCTGTTTGTCGGCTGACTTAATTTCCTTCGTCTCTAGTTCCTGGCCCTGGCTGACACCCGGATAATTCATCAATACGAAGAAAAGAAAAACAGTTATGAACTTCACCTGTACCATAAACTCTACCACTCCAGCTTTCTGCATATGCCTTATACATATCGCTCTTCGGGTATAACATCAGCGTTAACCCCGCCACAAATTCTACTATTATTATACCACTTTGATAATATTCGCAAAACATGCCGGTCAACGGTCGGTGGGGCCGGATCGCCGCTTACAATGAAGCAGCAGTTCGGGTTCGTTTATCAGGTTACGCCTGCAGGTGCCGCTCAAAACGTCTGATTGGATTCGTAAACCGAATTCGCTAACTTCATCACCCCAACAATCTTCATGATCATGGCAAAAATATCCCTTCGCGTAAATGGAAAAGTCAAAGTGATAGACGCCGATCCGCAAATGCCACTGCTATGGGCGATCCGCGATCTCGTCGGACTCACGGGCACGAAGTTCTCCTGTGGCATTGGACAGTGCGGAGCCTGTGTGGTGCACCTGGATGGGGCTCCTGTCAGGTCCTGCCTTATTCCCTCCTCTGCCGCTGCTGGCAAGGAGGTCATCACCATTGAGGGACTCTCTGAAAATAACAGCCACGCAGTTCAGCTTGCCTGGATTGAAGAACAGGTCCCGCAATGCGGGTACTGTCATTCAGGGCAGATCATGAGCGCAGCTGCGTTGCTGAAGGCGAAACCAAACCCCTCGGATGACGAGATCGATGCCGCCATGAGTTCCGTGCTGTGCCGATGCGGAACTTACCCAAGAATCAGAAAGGCGATCAAACAAGCTTCAAAAATGAAATTATGAAAACGGTTTCCAGAAGAAAATTCATCCAACTGAGTACTGCGGCAGGTGCGTTCCTGGCCGTCGGTTATGTCCCCGACGCTGCTGGTGATGGTAAACTGATCGCGCAAATTACCCCCGACCCCTCCAGGTTGGACCTCAATCAATTTATTTCGATCGGCGCCGATAACAGCATCGTGCTCTACAATCACCGGCCGGAGATGGGTCAGGGAACTTATCAATCCATCCCGATGATCCTGGCAGAAGAGCTGGAAGTGGATATCGACAAAGTAGAGATACGGCCTTCCATTGCCAGCGCTAAATTGTATGGAAGCCAGATGGTAGTAGGCAGCCGAAGTATTCAAACAGAATTTGAAAAATTAAGAAAGATGGGAGCCGCGGCGAGGGAGATGCTGCGACAGGCGGCAGCGAACAAATGGAAGATCAATGTCGACCAGTGCAAAGCAAAGAAAGGAGCCGTTATCAATTCCTCCGGCGCTCAACTCAGCTATGGTGAACTTGTAGCAGAAGCGGGAAAATTATCAGCACCTGAAAATCCGCCGTTGAAAAAGCGAAGTGAGTTTTCAATTCTTGGAACTCCTGTTAAAAGGAAAGATATCCCGCTGAAAACAAATGGCGAAGCGAAATTTGGGATCGATATAAGCGTGCCGGGGATGTTACATGCATCTGTGGAACGTTCACCGGTTTTCCTGGGCAAAGTGAAAAGCTTCAACAAGGACCAGGTTTTAAAAATTCCCGGTGTACGCCACGTGATCCAAACATCCCGCGAAGTATTTGGCAATAAGCGCGAAGGTGTCGCGGTGCTTGCCGATAATTACTGGAGCGCCCTGCAGGGAAGAAAGGTGCTGAAAGTGGAATGGGAGACGCAGGGACTGGAGAAAGTGTCTGATGAAAATATTCTCTCCGATTCATACGAAGCCTCTAAAATGGAAGGCGATGAATTATTTAATAAGGGAGATGTGCATGCTGCGTTCACCAATGCCGGCAACGTCATTGAGGCAGCGTATGAAACACCTTATCAGGCGCACGTGCCAATGGAACCCATGAATGCCATCGTACACGTGACCGATTCGGAAGCCAGTTTTTGGGGATCTACACAAAATCCCAACGGCATCCGCTCCTTCCTTTCAAAGACATATCAGCTACCGGAGGATAAGGTAAACATCAATTACACGTTCATGGGTGGAGGTTTTGGTCGCAGGTCCATGACAGATGTGGCTGAAGAAGCAGCAGACCTTTCCAAAAAGTCCGGAGCGCCGATAAAAGTAATCTGGACCCGCGAGGATGATCAGACACAGGGACCTTTCCGCGCATGCAGCCTTAATGTATGCCGCGCCGTGATGGATGGACAGGGGAAAGTCACAGCGCTCGAACATAAAGTGGTCGCCCAGGAAATTCAGAACCAGACTGGTCCAAACATGAAAGCCGGTCGGCAGATCATGGGAGGCATCACGACCGATTACCTAATCCCGAACCTGGCAGTGAAAGGCGTTCTCCGCAAAAGACACATCCCCATCTCTTACTGGCGATCTGTCTACCACTCCACCAACGTCTTTGCCCATGAATGTTTTATCGACGAACTGGCCCGCCAGGCAACGAAAGACTCAATACAATTTCGCCTTGATATGCTGGACCATCCCCGTTTCCGCAGGGTGTTGCAGGCGGTAGCGGAGAAAACGAACTGGAATGCATCCCGTAAAAAAGGAACAGGTAAAGGCGTGGCTATCGCCGAAAGGTCCGGAGCCCATTTTGCGCAGGTCATAGAAGTAGAGCAGCGCGGAAAGCAGATCGTCCCGGTTAAAATTACCACCGTTATCGACGTGGGTATCTGCATCAATCCGGATACCGTAAAGGCACAAACAGAAGGTTCCATTGTCATGGGATTAACGGCTGCATACAACGGTCTGACCATACGAAATGGTGCAGTCGCCGAACAGAATTTCAATACCTATCCTTTACTCAGGATCAACGAGTGTCCTGAAATTGAAACCTTCATCCTGGAAAGTGATGCTCCACCCGATGGCGCCGGCGAAAGCGGATTGCCAACGGTAGCACCTGCTCTTGCCAACGCGGTCTTCGACCTGACTGGAAAGCGGATCCGGAAACTGCCGATGGACCTTGGGGGAATAGTTTGATAGGTTTGAAAAGTTTGAAAAGTTTTGAGGCGGAGCAGGCCTGGTTTTTATAGTGTGGATTCGAAGTAGATATCATCGAGTACTCTCATAGGCCACATGTCCCGACTTAAGAAACGTCTTGTCAACCTTGCTGCCGGTATCGAAAATAACTTTGATGTACTAGCCCTGCAGTTGAGGAAAAGACTAAACGCTGATGACCCGTTGCAGATCGTTCCCTATCGCAGTTACGGAACGGTCAACAGGTTGTATGTAAAGGGCCGGGTATTAAAAGATAAAGGGATCCGCAAAGCAACAGGCAAAGACACGCTCCTGAATAATCTTCTAAGCATGTACAAGCGCTTCGAAAGCGATGAAGTGCCCCATGCGCGGTTGAAAATAGATTTTCAGGAGAGGTCGCATTTCGTCACGACAGATCTGGAAGGTTATTTTACGCTGAACCTGTTTACGGAAGTGCCCGTCACATGGACTGATATGTGGCATGAGGTCCGGCTGGAGCTTTTGGAAGCGCCCTTTCCTTTTTCAGGGAAAATAAAAAGTACCGCCCACGTGCTCGTGCCACCCGCAGATGCTGAATACGGCATCATCAGCGACATCGACGATACAGTTGTGAAAACTACCGCCGCCAACTTGCTGGCCATGTCGCGCAACACATTCTTTCACAACGCACACAGCCGCCTTCCCTTTGCAGGCGTTTCTGAATTTTACAGGTCGCTCCAATTGGGGAGGAATGGCAAACGCAACAATCCGTTCTTTTACGTTTCGAGCAGTCCCTGGAACTTATACGATCTGCTGATCGATTTTCTCGACATCAACGATATCCCCGAAGGTCCTTTATTGTTGCGTGATTTCGGCCTGGAAGCGAACAAGGAAAGCGCGGACCACATGGGTCACAAGTTCAAGGAGATCAAAAACATTCTCCAGGCCTATCCGCATCTGAACTTTGTCCTCATCGGAGACTCCGGTCAGGAAGATCCAGCGATCTATCGCGAAATTGTTTCCAAATTTCCCGGAAGGATACTGGCCATTTACATACGCGATGTTCAGTTATCCGACCGCGAAAAGATCGCCATCGACATTTCAAAGCAACTTTCATCTGATAAGGTGGAGATGGTCATCGTCGATAACACCGTTGAGGCTGCCGGGCACGCCGCAAAGACCGGACTTATCTTCACAGGGGAGATCCCGAAGATAGAACTCGATAAAAAACAGGATAAAGGCGAGGTGCCGGGGAAGGAAGAAATTGATCCGGTTTCATAATTTGTTAACTGAACGGCAGCCAGGCGCGTGCCTAAACGACAGCCTTCTTCCACCCCCCGCGACTGAAAAGCCAGAGGGTGAACAGGCCCACGGAGGTCTCAGAAAAAAATACACCCCAGAAGACACCGGAATGTTCCCAGCCGAGATGGATGGCGAGAAAATAGCTCAGGGGTATTTGTATGAACCAGAAGAACACCAGGTTGATCATGGTTGGCGTTCGGGTATCGCCTGCGCCATTGAATGCCTGGACGGAAACCATCCACCATCCGTACACAAAATAGGAATACGAAATGATCTGAAGCCACTCTCCGCCAATGGCAATGACCCGATCATCATCGCTGAAAATGTTCACTAAGGAGTAGCTATTGAAATAAAACACGATGGCAACGCCAACCAGAAATACCATATTGCAGGCACCGATCTTCCATACGGAAGCCTCTGCGCGATCCGGATGGCCTGCACCGAGGTTTTGTCCCACGAGCGTGGCTGCCGCATTGGAAAATCCCCATGCAGGCATCATAGTAAACATCATGATACGTATCGCAATGGTTGCGCCGGCCACAGCCTCGCTGCCAACATCCGACAGGATGCGCATTAGAAAAATCCAGGAAGTCATGGCCACAATCATTTGCCCGACTCCTCCCAGGGACGTCTTCACGATATTCAGCATAACTTTTGCATCAAGATACAGTTGGGATATCCTGGTTTGAATGTGTTTTCCTCCCTTCACCAGTGTCCACAATTGAATGATCACGCCAATACCCCGGCCGATGTTCGTGGCGACGGCAGCTCCCTGGATCCCCATAGCGGGTATGGGGCCCCATCCGAATATGAGTAACGGATCCAGCACTATGTTGATAATGTTTGCGATCCAG
>JBBEBN010000218.1:0-5223 GCA_040882305.1 Cyclobacteriaceae bacterium | reverse complement strand
GAGGCTGCCGTACACGAGTTTGGGTGGAAGGATCCCGTCGGTAGGAGAATGAACTACGGTTATGAGGAAACAGAGGGGGAGAAGTGGGAGGGGACGGTGATCGGAGTGGTGAGGGATTTCAATGTTTACTCCATGCATAGAAAGATCGAACCCCTGGTAATGCGGTTACCATGGTCGGACTGGCCGGGCAACTGTGTCCATGTGAAGATCAGCGGACCACTGCATGAAACTATTGGCCGGATAGAAGCAAAGTACAATGAAATACTCCCCGACTTTCTCATCGACTATCATCTTATCGGGGAACTGTATGACAACCAGTATCAGGATGAACAGAAAGCCTTTACATCCCTGCAATTTGGTACATGGATTATTGTGATCATTTCATGTCTGGGAATTTTTTCGCTATCCATTTACATGTCCATCAGGCGAATGAAAGAATTTGGAATACGCAAAGTCCTGGGTGCGACAGTCGGGCAAATCACCCTCCTTCACGTTGGTCATTTTCTGCGCATTGCTGTGATCGCGAACCTTGTAGCCCTTCCCATTGCGTACTGGATAATGAATCGGTGGCTATCCGAGTTTGCTTATCACACAAATATAAATGCGGTCCTGTTTATAGCGGTCACCACAATCTCATTCTTGCTGGTGATCATCTCCGCGGGATATGCTTCCTTGAAGGCGGGAGTAATGAATCCGGTCGATGTGATTAGGAGCCAGGGGTAGAGGTTGGACAAATCGATATGTACCGTCACCGCTTCACCTCACCCTTCTTCTTTCCCATCTTGATCACTAAGCTTTTTCAGCCTCTCCTAAAGGAGAGGAAAGTTGGTGCGTGCGGCTCCTCCCTCCACTGGAAGTGTTCACTTACACATGACGATTGTATTAACAATTCTGTCCGATTGTACGGATCTAATCAGAAACCACCATCCCGCCGCGGGATGGAATAAAGTCCCTCTCCTTCAGGAGAGGGATTTAGGGTGAGGTAGATCGGCGTGGCGAACGATAAATTGGCTAGAAATTTGTTCTGTGTGAAAAAGTTTGAGTCTGTGACTAGCGATCTGGTCAAAGCGTCACGGTGTTACTTGCTCCGACGATTTCTACTTTTCCACCTTCTCTCTGAACCCAACTCCGAACAGCACTGTCACTACCACTGCAAACGCTAACGGAAACAGCCAGAAGAGCTGCCACTGATCAAGCACGGATGCCTGCGGATTGCTCATCACCACACTAAAGATCCATCCCGCAGCGAGGGTACCCAATCCCTGGCCAACACCGTAGGACACGAGCACGAACAAGCCCTGGGCCTGTGCGCGTATGGAAGGCGTTGCTTTCTTGTCCATGTATACCTGGCCGGCGACGTAAACGAAATCATAGCAGGCACCGTGCAGAATTATTCCTGTCATAATCATCCACGCCACACCATCGGGGGCGCCAATGGCAAAAAGCGCGTAACGTATGATCCACGCTACCATCCCCATGATCAATACCCACTTTACGCCGAACTTCATAAAGAACCAGGGTAATAGTAACAAGAAAACGACTTCAGACATTTGTCCAAAAGTCATGCGAAAAGCGGGATTGTCGATATTCGCGTCCCTCATATAAACGGGAACGTACGCAAAATAGGTTGCCAGGGGAATACTTGTCAGCAGGATACTCAGGATGAAAATGATGAAAGACCGCGACTTCAACTGCGAAAGAGCATCCAGTCCCAGAACGTCGCGGAAAGAAAATTTCTTCCCTGCTCCGGGAGGTGGAACGTCCGGCAAGGTGAAACTGTACAGTCCCATGAGAATGCCTCCAATGCCCGCGACATACATCGGCAACGCCGTGGTATCTCCCTGCAGAAAATAGCTCACTACAATTCCCGCTACAATCCATCCCGTAGTGCCGAATACCCGAACGAGCGGGAATTCCTTCTCTTTATTTTTAAGAAGATGGAAAGCGGTGGCCGTAGCGAGCCCAACCGTAGGCATATAGCACAACATATGGAATAGCAAAAAAAGCAGGAACATTGGCGTGGCCAGGAAGGAGCCTTCAGCAACAAAGGGAGCGAAGAAAACGAAGATACCGCTGAGTATGTGCATGACCCCCATCACCTTCTGCACGGCAAAGAACCGATCGGCAATCATGCCGAGGAAAAAAGGCGAGATGATCGAGCCAATGGGACTGGCCATGTATGCCAGATAAATGACATCTGTCATTCCCCGGCTTTTCATGTAGTTTCCGCCGGTGGCATACCACGACCCCCAGATGAAAAACTGGAGGAACATCATGACCATCAGGCGCAGCTTCATGTGGCCAAAGAAACCCTTACCCCTAAGTCCCCTTTAGGGGATTTAGGGGCACCCAGTATCCCTTTCATATACTTCAACGCCATCCGGTTTGCGCGATCAACCTCTTCAATCCCCGCAACATTGTGATCCTTAAGGACAGGCAGGCAATATTCCGATGCCAGATAGCCATCATAGCCAATCTGTTGCAATCCGGAAAGGAAGACTTCGTAGTTGATCCTGCCGCCGAAAGAAGGTGCAGGGTCCTGTACCACCTCACCGTTTTTGTTCTCACTAAAGTTCCAGGCACCGAAATGAGTATAGACGAGATGGTCTCTACAAGCCGTTACCGCTTCGCGGACATATTCGTCGGACTGGCGGTCGTAAAAGAGTGGTACATCGAGGCATATCTTTACATTCTTGCGATCCACCTCCCTGGTCATGGAGAGAACGTCTTCATACCCCGGAGTAAGAACCGGCGCATGGTTTTGCAATACCAGGGTAATGCCCATATCGCTGGCCCAGTCGGCCACCTCGCGGATACCTTCGACGGCCCTCTTCCACTTCCGCAGGTCTGCCGGATACAACCGCTTGAAATGGTTACCGCGTTCATACTGCGCATATATTGCTATGGCCTCCTCATCATTGACAAGCCCTGGCCATGCAGCAAAAATTTTTACCATACCCACTCCGAGGTCTTTCGCAAGATCAAGAACACTGCGCATCATAACAAGGTTATTCTCGCGGTCTTCCATATAGCGGCTTGTAAAATTCGACATGCTTTCCACGGCACACAGCGCGATGCCATTGTCTGTGGCGACGGATTTGATGCGAGCCCTGTCGGATTTTTTCAGATCTATCGGAAAGGCTACAGGTCTTTTCGTTTCAATTGCCAGTGCATCGAATCCCAGAGCCTTCGCCTTCAGGATCTGCTCCTCGATCGATAAAGCTTTTCCGGAATAAAACAATCCACCGTAGGTTACGGTCAGCAGCGCAAATTTCATAGGCGTGTTGGTTTATGGAACAACGTCGTTTGAGACTCAACCTAATGAAATATTTTGAAATTTCCGAGAGCAGCTTCGTGCCGGACGCTTTTGATAATTCTCATTAGAACGAGTTCCCTTCTAAGCGTTTCCGTTTCATCGCAAGGCTCGTCGGTTATCTTCTTGTGCGTTTCATTGCAAGGGGATCCTTCGCCTATTTTTGCGCCTTGCGCAAAAATGTCTCAGGATGACGGTGGCCCGGGGGAGGACCGGGGCGCCTCGCAACTGGTAACCGGCACCCGGATCCGATTACCTGGCGATATCAACTACCTCCTCCTCCGCGCTCTGCGCATCACCTTGTGCCAATGTTGTTTGGGGCCCGATTACCGCACGTGTGGCAGAATTTTCTTTTCTCAGGTCCGAAAGTATATCGGCCGTATTTTTACCTTGCACCCTTAAATCCCCTGAAGGGGACTTGCTACAGTCCGCCTAGCGGACTGGGCCAAACACCATATGATGAAAATCGGAATGATCGGTTTGGGCGACATCGCCACGAAAGCCTACCTGCCCGTGGTTAACCAAAAGAATCTTGAGGTCCATCTCTTCACGCGGAATAAGAACAAGCGCAAAGAGGTTGCCGGGCGCTATCGGTTTCCGCACAGTCATGAAAGCATGGAGTCACTCATCCAGAGCGGGATAAAGGCCGCCTTTGTGCACACCTCCACAGCTTCGCATTTCGAGATCGTTGAACAACTCCTTCAAAACAATATACACGTATATGTTGACAAGCCAGTAACCTATGACTATGAATCTACGCGCAGACTGGTGGCGATGGCCGGCAAAAATGGCCTTATACTGATGGGGGGCTTTAACCGGAGATTTGCCCCGGGCTACGTTCAATTATCGAATCTGAAAGACGTTAACATGATCATCATGCAAAAGAACCGGAAATCGCTTCCCGGAGATGTCCGGACTTTTGTCTTTGATGATTTCATACATGTGATTGATACGCTGCTGTTCTTATTTCAGCACGACATTGAGAAGGTCACGGTCACCGGGCGGAAAACGAAAGCACTGCTAAACCATGTCGTTGTTCAGTTTGATTCCCCGGTCGGAGCAACTGCCATCGGCATCATGAATAGGGATAGCGGCACCGTTGAAGAAAGCATTGAAATATTTACGCCATCTGAAAAATGGGTTGTCCGCAACCTAACTGAAACAACTATCTACAAGAATGGGGATTCCACACGGCAGGCCGCAGACGACTGGACAAGTACGCTATACAAACGGGGATTTGACCAGGTCACCGACGCCTTCCTGCAAAGAGTGATCAGCCGCACATCACCCGATCAGCTTCATCGCGAGGTGCTGCGTACTCATGAGGTGTGTGAGGAGGTTGTACGGCAGTTGCTGGTTTAAATGCAGGTTTAATTCATTCGTCATTCGTCATCAGCGATCATCGATCATTCAAATGCCATGGTAATGCCACCGCTGGTCCGCACCTCCACGGGGATACCTCCACCGTTTATTTTTCCCGTTATTCTGTGCTCATCCTGCTCACCGCTGAAGTTGTTCAGGTCCTGTATTTTTATCCTGTTGCCGCGCAATTTCAGATCGATCCCCTTCTTGCCTGGCAACTCCAGTTGTATGTTTCCTCCTGAATTGGAGATCGTAACGTAATTGCCCAATTCGGTTATCTCCACATCCATGTTTCCCCCACTGGTGTGCGCTTCCACACTGCATGCAAGGTCGCTCAGCTCTACGCCCCCACCAGAGGTACGCGCGACGAGTTCCCCTTTGATGCTGCGTCCATGCACAGGGCCGCCGCTAGTGCTGGCTTTGATGGTACCTTGCAACTCGCTCAGCCTTATGGATCCGCCCGAAGTGACCAATCTAATGTTACCGCTGCAATTGTCTGCGCGTATGCCGCCACCGCTTGTGGAAAGATCTATGTTATCTTTTGTATT
>JBBEBN010000217.1:0-5244 GCA_040882305.1 Cyclobacteriaceae bacterium | reverse complement strand
TGAAAGGTTTGAAAGGTTTGAAAGGTTTGAAAGGTGTGAAGGGTTTGAAAGGTGTGAAAGGTGTGAAAGGTGTGAAAGGTTTGAGAAGGTTGCACTAAAGGTAAACGCAAAAACTATTTCTTTGGAAATATATAGTCAGAGCGCTTCAGGGCCCTGAGGATAGGATTGGGATAATATTTTTTCTTCCACGAATCGTGTGCTGCCTGGAGTTCAGCAACGACCTGGGCGTACTTTGCCGACAGATCATTTTGCTCACCAATATCCTCTTCCATGTTGTAGAGAGACGGCCGTGCATCAAAAAACTGATGCACGAGCTTCCATTTTCCTTTTCGCACCGCCATGTTGTATTGATCTTCCCAGTGTAGTGTGCCTGTCCTTTCAAAATTTCTATTCTGCAGTAGCGGTAATATTGATTGACCATGCATCACATGGCCTTTCCGGGGAGTAATACCGCAGGCGTCGAGAAAAGTGGGCATCAGGTCCATCATGATGGCAGGTTCATGCCTGATGATACCCGCAGGAATTTTTCCCGGCCACCGCGCCACCAAGGGTACACGGATCCCTCCCTCGTGCGTTGAAAATTTGTGATCCCTCAAGGGGCCGGCGGAGATCTTCGCTCCCGCCAGTCCGTACGACCTCGGCTCAGCCGACGGGCCGTTGTCAGAACAAAACACCACCAGGGTATTTTGCGTAAGCTTCATTGAATCCAACGCGTGAAGGATCTGCCCGATGCCCGCGTCCAGTCGCTCGATCATGGCTGCATAGACGGCGTACAAACCATCATCAGGAAAGCGCGTTCTGTATTTGTAAACTAGTTCCGCGGGAGCTTCAAGCGGATAGTGGGGAGCGTTGTAGGCCAGGTAAAGGAAAAAAGGGCGACCGGCCTCTTTGTGGATAAAGTCCACAGCTTTACCCGTGAGGTAATCCGTAAAATAGCCATCCACTTTTACGGGAGCTTCGTTATGGTACGTCTCCTTTGCATTATAATACCCGGGAGTGCCGATGAGCGAACCCCAGAACTCGTCAAAACCATGACTGCGCGGCCAGTTGGGCGCATAATGCCCCAGGTGCCATTTTCCCACCAGCATAGACCTATAGTTGTAGGGTTTTAAAGCTTCGGGAATTGTGATGGCATCGTGATCCAAAGACAGCACTGGTACATTGTTGCGGACAGCGGGACTGGCGAGGTCCGGCATTCCAACGCTATGCGGATAACGGCCAGTTAATAAGGCGGCCCGCGCGGGGGAACATAGTGATGCGGATGAATAAAAGCTCGTTAGCCTCATCCCCTCTTTCGCGAGACGGTCAAGATGGGGAGTGTCAATCCCGGAGGGATCTTTTGCAAAATCCGCCCATCCCTGGTCGTCAGCGAGGATCATGACAATGTTGAACGGTTTTTCCCTTTCCTGACTGAATGAAGCTTGGAAAAAAACTAACGGTAAGATGACGGTGAATAGTTGTCGACCCATAAGGCGTCTTCTACCTCCGAATATATCAATCCGCCGGCACATTCTTGCGACTCAATTAGAAATTCTTTCCTTTTTTGGGAATTCACTGTGCCAAGCCACCCACTTGTGAGGCTAAAAAAGGCATTTTACCATCAGGCACAGAAAATGCAGGTATCACGGTACCTATGGACCAAGAGCAATTAGTATCAATCCAGCAAATGAAAGACGCCCTCGAGCAGGAAGTTGGCTCGAAATTTCCGTTAAAGATCACCCGGACAAACGGCGAGGTAATGATCCGCTATATCCGCGGATATGCAGACCAGCAAACCAACATCCTCCTGGTCACGGAAAATTCCTATAGCCTGGCCATGAAGATCCTGGAAGTCACCGAGATCCGTACACTGCAATACGCGCCGGAGGGCACCGGGCGGACCTGGAAAACCCTTCACGCAAAATGGCTGGCAAAACAACCGAAATTTTCATGAAAAATTCGGAATTTACAGCCTTCACTCAGCCTCAAAAATTTACATGATCAGGCTCACACCTCACGAAGATCTCAGGCAAAGTTCAGAAATTTAAATGATTGAACTGGAAAACATCACCCTTTCAAAGGCGGGCACGAGGCTGTTTGAAAATCTCAGCCTGAAGATATGCGCTGGTGAGCATTGGGTTATCCAGGGCAACAACGGGTCCGGAAAAACATTGTTCCTTCAGTTGATTACCGGCGCCATTCATCCGGTTTCCGGCCGTGTACACCATCACTTTATCACTGGCAACGATTGGGATACACTGTATCAGCAGCGCGTGGAGAAGATACATTTTATTCCCACACACTGGTTGCAGGCCGCTTTGGCAGGCTTCGATGGGTTGTTCTATCAGCAGCGTTATTATTCTATTGATGAAACCCAACTCCCAACAGTAACCGATGTTTTCGGCGATGATGCGGCGAAACTTAAAACCTTCCAATTGTCGGACAGCTTCAATATCACCAAGCTCCTGGACCTACACGTAACACGTCTTTCCAACGGACAATTGAAAAAAGTCATCATCATGCGGCAGCTGGTGAAGAACATTCCCCGTTTCCTGTTGCTGGATTATCCATTCGACGGCCTCGACCCAGAAAGCCGCCATGATCTCAGTGCATTTATCGATGAAATAGCAACGAAATTCGGAATCCAGATCGTCCTGGTGGATCATGGGCCGAAATTGCCAAAGGTGATCAACCGACGACTGGTATTAGACAATTTCCGGATCGTGAAAATTGAAAACGTCAGGGGCGAACAAAATGTTCGCACCACTCAGCCTCGCGAACGGCATCCCCCGGAAATCATGGGAGGCGAAGCAGTGGTAGAAATGAAGAACCTTACCATAGCCTACGGCGGAAAAAAAATCATCGCAAACCTCAACTGGCGAATTAACCGAGGAGAACGGTGGGCGCTCACAGGAAGAAACGGTTCTGGTAAAACCACGTTATTCAGCCTGATCTATGCCGATCACCCGATGGCGTATAGCCAGCAAGTGCATTTGTTCGGGAAACGTCGTGGTTCAGGAGAATCCATATGGGATATCAAAAAACGGATCAACTACTTTGGTCCGGAACAAATTCATTTTTTCAACTCCCGATCCTTCACTGCATCGGGCCGCGAATATATTTTGACACAGCCTCACAAAAGCCCGGCTCGCCTGCTCGGGCTTATCGATTTTTTTCAGGCCGATGATTTCGTTGACAAGCCCATCCGGCAACTGTCATCCGGCCAGTTGCAAGTGCTGCTGCTTATGAATATGTTCCTCGATGACAAAGAACTCCTGCTACTCGATGAGCCGTTTCAGTTTCTGGATCCACATCATCACGAAAGGGTCACTAGCTTTCTGAATCACTACCTCGATAAGGACATCACGCTGGTGCTCATTACCCACGACGAAAGGGACGTTGCGCGATGGACACAATTAAGGAAACGGTTGAACTGAACCGCCCGATACCGACAAGATAGATGATCGGTCAGGACGGCGACATGAACGGGCATGCCATGTCTCAATTTTTAATCATTTCCAGGCTTCATTCCTGGCAGACGGCCTTTTAACCACTTGATCTGTCCATTGTGGTTTGATTCATGTTCCGCCACATGAAACCATTTGGCATAGTTGTTCCAGCCCCAGTCGGGATCAATCCTCATCAGCCAGTCATCATCGCGCTTCCTGAATTCTTCCACAGTTTTTACACGGGTTTCTTGCAGAAGGTCCAGATAAAAACCCAGGTCATGACCTTTGATATTTTTACGCGCATCTTCCCCGAGCCTCATCGGAACATCCCATTTTTTCTTTACTGCCTCGGTCCACGCACCCCACTTCACATTATCAAAAGTATTCAGCTGAAAGTACGTTTCAGTGGCAGCCATATGCCACAGCAGCGCACCTATTGAGTTTGAGTTTGTATCGTGCAAGTAATCGAGTTCGACAACGGTCATTCCCTGGACAGGTTGAAGTATCTGGTGGCGCATCATGTTCAGCATCGAATAAATGGTCCCGACATGAGGAGTAAATCCATCACGCGGGCCGACGACGGACCACACATCTTCCATGGCAGCGGGAGCAGCGCCAGCTTTGCCCGGAAATAAGGTCATTGTCGAAATGCCGCCCGCAACAGCTGCTGTTGCGTTTAGAAAATGCCTCCGGTTGCCCGAAGATCGATAGGTTGTCATGACATTAAACTTTTTAATAAGACGCGTCGAAAGAAAAAGCTCAGAGTAATATGATCCAAACAGGGAAAAAAAACAAATAATCACCAAAAAGATGCCGGTTTTTTTTAGGCAATTGTCAACCTGAAGCTCGGATCACAATTTAGTTGGCGATCGTCAACTGATTAAACGCGATCCGCTCCCGTTTCCACGTATATGTAACCGCCACGGTATCACCGAAAGAAATAACAGAAGGGTATGAAAATTCATCTTCTTCATCCCCTCTTTCCAGTTCGATAACAGGATCCCAGGTTTTGCCGTTATCTTTTGAAACCGCGACGGAAATAGGGCTGCGTGAGCCCCAGTTCTCTTTGTCGGGATTGAATATCAGCACCAGCGTATTGTCGGCCGTTTTTGTAACATCTATTCCGCTGTTGGGGTTGGGGAGAGTCGTTTTGTAGACAGTTGACCACGTCTTACCATAATCTTCGGAATCGCTTCTGCAGATAACGCCGGCGGAACTTCTCAACAGCATGTGCGCCTTGCCGGGTTCCGATTCCCACAAGGCCGGCTGGATCACGCCTTCTTCTGCAATGGAATCGCGGTTGATCTCCAGGAATTCAGATTCCATCCAGGTTTTCCCGCCATCTTCGCTTCTATCCACAAAAGCATTCCACACGCCTTCCAACTCATTCGACGCAGGAGCCAGCCAGGTTCCGTCTGACAAGACAATGGGTTTGTTGCGGACAGGGCCTCTTCCTCCCTTGTCGCCGCGAACCAGTTCCGTTTCTTTCGACCAGGTGGCCCCGTCGTCGTTTGAAACTTTGTACCACGTTTCCCAGAAATCGATTTCCTTCCCTACTTTAAAAAATAGCATGATGGTGCCTGACGGATCCTTGAAGAGGACAGGATTCCAGTGCGCATCTTCCCGGATCTTGGCAACTTCTACAGGTGCCGACCAGTTTCCAGGCTCCCCTTTCGAAAGCCAGATCCCCACATCATCATGTTTTTCGTGTGTTCCTCCAAACCAGGCCACAAGAAACTTTCCATCATCAGTTCGCAAGAGTGTTGAGGCATGGCATTGCGCAAACGGACGCTGGTCGCCAAAAACAAAGTCTCTT
>JBBEBN010000216.1:0-5257 GCA_040882305.1 Cyclobacteriaceae bacterium | reverse complement strand
GCGAGACACGAAGGATAGTGGGTGATTTTATTCTTTCGGTCGAAGATCTTGTACTGGATCGGGATTTCGAAGACTGCATTGGATACAGTATGTATGGATGGGATCTTCCGGATCCCGAGAATCCCGGTGTTCAGCCATTTGCAAACGATACGCTCACGGGCTATCAGTATAAAGTTAAAAAGGGCCTGAGTACTCCTTTACCGTATCGCATCATGCTACCTCGTCCGGTGAAGAATCTTATTTGTCCCGGTCGGGGAGTCAGCGTCGAAGGACAGGTTTTAGGGCCGGTGAGGGTGATGGCGCCGTGCATGGCGATGGGTGAAGCCGCGGGTATGGCGTCGGCGCAGGTGGTTCAAAAACGTGTTTCCTACGCGAACGTCGATATCGGGCTGCTGCGCGGGAAACTTAAAAAGGTCAATGCCATCGTAGACAAAGATCAGCTGCCTGATATTTACCCGAGGGTTGACCAGTTTTAACGACGCTTTGCTAGCACCAACAGGGTGGCTATTGTGCGTGTAATATGTATACATGTAGTATCTAACCTTAAAAGCCGTGAGTCGTTTCATAGGGAGAAAAGAACGATGGGTGAAAGAAAGCCAGGGCTTCGGCGCGAGATGGGAAAGGCCGCGTTTGACAAACGCGTGCACGCATGACGGCACGAATATACGCCCCGTTTATTGGTCAGCGACGATGAAAGTCGAAGATCAGGTATTCGAGCTCGTTCCGGTTTCCGTGCTTACCATAGCGGGTCAGTTGGAGGCCAAGGTTCACGAAGGGGATGCGATTCCTGCAGGGCAAAAAACAGGCCGGCGCTTTGGGCGTGAGCAGAAAAACGGGGATGATTCTTACGCAGCCTGATGTTATGAAAGGACTTGAGCGCCTCCTGCACCGCGTCTTTCAGTTTTCCATCTTCAAAAAAAGTCACCCTTATTTTTTTAAAAAAAATTTGCATTTATAACCCCTTTCTGTACCTTCGATTATATTATATGTCCCACATAAGTACTATTTAAGCCTTTAAAACCTAAAAAATGATGAAATTTTACCTGAAAATCATCTTGACAGCCTGGGCTTTGCTTCTTTCATTGTCCGGCTTGTATGCGCAGGAAAGTGATTTCCTAGTGCAGGGTGTTGTAACGTCGGGATCCGGCGAATCGTTGCCGGGGACGAACATTCTTGAAAAAGGTACCACGAACGGTACGGTGAGTGACGCAAACGGAATGTTCAAATTGTCAGTCAGCGCTGCGCACAGTACCCTGGTATTTTCCTTTATCGGTTATGTCAGGCAGGAGGTAGAGATCAACGGCCGGAGCAAAATCGATATTGTACTGGAGCCCGATGTGCAATCTTTAGACGAAGTGGTGGTGGTCGGCTATGGTGAGCAGTCAAGAAAAACACTTACCACCGCCATTTCAAAGTACAAGCCCAGCGAATTGTCGAACATACCGATCAACACGATAGGGGAGGGACTAAAAGGAAAAATTTCTGGTGTGCGCGTGTATAATAACTCCGGACAACCGGGGGAATCGCCTGAGATCAGAATCAGGGGCGGGTCTTCGATACAAAAAAACAATAGTCCTTTGATACTGGTTGACGGTTTCGAGAGAGATATGGCCTATGTCAACCCGTCGGATATAGAATCCATTGAAGTGTTAAAAGATGCTGCCGCCACCTCCATTTACGGTGCGCGGGCTTCAAATGGGGTAGTGTTAATTACCACGAAGAAAGGTGAATTTAATACCCGGCCTGAAGTAACTTTTCAAACCAGTGTAACGCATCAAAACATTGAACGGTATTACGACCGGGTTAATGCGGAACAGTTCTTAACCCTGTCGAGGCCTGCTCTGGCGAGAAGTCCGAACCCAAAATGGTTGACCACACGCGGCTATGCGGCCAGCACCAATAATGACGCGGATTCATTCATTGGGTTGCGGTTCTTGAATCCGGGCGAAACCCCTCCGGCCGGATGGAAGACGATGCCTGATCCTTTAGACCCCACCAAGACGCTTACCTTTGTCGATAACGATCTGGCAGATGTAATTTTTGCTCCTGCTTTCCGGCAAAATTATTATTTGGGGATTACCGGCGGCTCTGAAAACGTAAGATACTCCGGGGGAGTGGGCTACACCGATGATAACGGTGTGGTCTATTCAACAGGCTGGAAAAGATTCAGCGCCCGCGCCAACACCGATATCAAGGTCTCCGACAGATTGACTGTTTCCACCAGTTTCGATTTCAGTGAAACGCATCCCGAAGAGCATTCCAGTCAAAATAATGCCATTAGCCGGCAGGCTATGGGCGCGCCGACACAAAGGTTATACATGGACGACGGGACACCGGCGAGAGGTTATAATTCCAGCTCGACGGCTCCCTTGTTCTGGGATTACAACCATTTTAACAACGAAGTAAACAGGAGGATCACGATTGGAACCGCTGTGGATTATTCCGTCACGAAACATCTCACGGCCACTGCAAGGGGCACCCATTTTACTTCCGGCGATCAATCTGACAATTTTCAAAGGTCAAATGTGTTTAACACGTTGCGTCCCGCCTCATCGTCCTTTAGCGAATCGCTGATCAACGAATTTGAAGGCTTGTTAAAATATAAGCAGGCGCTTGGTCACCACAATTTTTCGGCTGTCGCGGGCGCGTCTTATCGCGCCATACGTCATAAATCTCTTTCCGCCTCAGCGCAGGGAGCCGTTTCAGACAAGGTTCTGACCCTAAATGTGGCGCCTGAAAAGACCGGAGCGAGTACCACGTTAAGCGAAGAGGTTCTGTTGGGAATGTTCGGGCGTTTAAGTTATGACTTCAGACAGAAGTATCTGTTTGCCTTCTCGATAAGAAGAGATGGTTCTTCGCGTTTTGGCACGGACAACAAATGGGGAATATTTCCCAGTTTTTCCGCTGCCTGGAATGTGTCCGACGAGGATTTCTTCAACACACAGAACAAGATTTCCAGTCTTAAGATCAGATCCAGCATCGGGCAAACCGGGAACAATGACATCGGTTTGTATACGGCGCAAGGATCCTATTCCTTATCCTATCGTTATGATGGAAATGCAGGTGTAAGAAATACCGGCATGCCGAACCGCGGGCTGAATTGGGAGACTACCACCCAGTGGGACGTGGGCATTGAAATGGGTTTGTTTAACGACCGGGTAAGAATTATTGCCGACTTATATGATAAGAGAACCCGAGACCTGTTGTTTAGCGTACCGCTTCCGAATACTTCCGGGTTTAGTTCCATCGAGACAAATGTCGGAACCGTTCGTTTCTACGGATACGATTTCGAATTGGCCACTACGAATATCCAAACTGACCAATTCAGATGGGAAACCACCCTCACGATAAGTGGAAACAAGAATCGAGTGTTGAAGTTGCCTGAAAATGGAAGAGACAAAAATCGAATCGGCGGTTGGGTTGTGCCGGATGGTGAGGATTTTGGTGGCATAGCGGAAGGTGAACCCCTTTACAGACTTTGGGGCTTTAAGATCGACCATATCATCGATAACCAGGAGCAAGCGGAGAATGCACGATGGGATTATTGGGCACAAGGATGGGATCCCGAGACAAAAACTTTTCAATTGGGAAGAAAGATGCCCGGAGATTACGAATGGGTGGACAAAGACGGTGACGGCAAAATTACGGAATATGATCAGTTTGAATTGGGTGTAGCGGTTCCGCACACTATCGGAGGGATCGGCAATACGCTGAAGTACAAAAATTTCACCTTCCGCGTGTATATGGACTACGCTTTGGGCCACGCCCAACTGGATGAACAATTTGGTTATAGCATGATGAGTACATTCAACAATAACGTCGCCATGCCGATTCAAATACTCGATGCGTGGCAACAACCGGGAGACGCGGCGAAAACAAAGTGGGCCCGGTTTGCCCCTCATGATACGAATGAAGGAAGAAACTATAGGCGCGTCAGCGATGCCCGGCTTTTCAGCAATGATTATTTGTGCATCAGAGAAGTGTCGCTGGGCTTTCAAATCCCTGAGCGCGTAACCAACAAATGGGGAATCAAACATCTGGACGTTTATGTGTCAGGAAATAATTTGCATTACTTCACTGACGTATTGGCAACGCCTCCCGAGGTTTCCAGCGCTGTAAACAGCTCCGGCGTCGGTTATCCGCCCATCCGAAAAATTTCACTCGGTCTTAACATAAATCTGTAATTCTTAACCAAAGCGACATGAGAAAAGTCAGAAATAGTTTATTCGTCATAATATTGTTATCGGGTGCATCCTGTGATGACATGTTGAACGTTTCACCTTTAAGCAGCATCACCGTTGCCTCTATGTGGCAAAGTCCTGAAGATGCGTGGGGCGCGTTATATGGCGCCTACAGCCAATTTCGCGGAGCCTACGGAGGTAATTATCATGATTGGGGAGATTACCGCACAGGATATTATGGAAACGGCGTCCAGCCGGGTCGTTTTTACAAAGCGAATTTATTTGATAACAACCTGGTGCCGGACGACGATGGGACGGATTGGGGATCTTTATACACTTTGATAAACGATTGCAATCTGATCCTGAAGTATGCGCCGGATATCTCATTCAGGGAGTCAAAAGATAAGGATTTTATCATCGGTAACGCTTATTTTTTGCGGGCATTTGCCTATTACTATATCGCGCGGATCTGGGGTGACGCCCCCGTCGTGACACAACCGCATGAGTCGGCTACCCAGGAAAATCTCTATCCTACAAGGAATCCCGAGGCGGAGGTCTTTGAACAAGTCAAAAATGACATAGAGCAGGCGGTCGCTTTGATTCCTGATAATTATATCATGGGCAAAGGACTCGCGTCAAGAGAAACGGCCAATATGCTCAAGGTTGATGCGTACCTGTGGCTGTCAAAAGTAAAAGGAGAACAATTGCTTGATGAGGCGAATGCAGCGGTCGATTATGTTTTGAACAGTGCGAATTATAGCCTGTCAAACAGCTACGCGCAGGTATTTGAAGATGATGATAATAATGAAAACCTGTTCTCGGTGATATATGAACAAACGGAAGGGACCCGGAACGAGGGATTTATACAGCCTGCGGCGAACGTGCCCGGTGAAATTCAAAATAATCCGGTCGCCGTTCAGAGTGGCACCAACTGGTATAATATCACGACGGATTACCGGGACTTCTTAAGGGCGGACCCTGCCGATGCCAGAGCTTTGACAACCGCGGCTGAGTATACGTATGTTACCGGTGGCGAAGAAAAGTATTACTTATGGATTGATAAATACAAGGGAACG
>JBBEBN010000215.1:0-5286 GCA_040882305.1 Cyclobacteriaceae bacterium | reverse complement strand
GATGTTTGATTCAATATTAGAAAGGGTTACGGGCTCCCCCTGCATCTGGATCTTTTCGGTGATGCTTCTTGCCTCCGGAAGGCTTACCCACAGAATGATGTATAGGAATAATCCAAGGCCGCCGGCGAATGTCAGCAGGATAAAGAGTACCCGTACCAGGATAATATCGATGCCGAGGTAGGCGGCAACGCCACCAGACACGCCGCCGATGACTTTTGTCTGTGGATCGCGAAACATTTTCTTGCCGAATTCCGGCTCGTCGAGTTCATAGGAACCTGGCACCACGATCCACATAATGATGTATACGATGGCGGTAAAGCCATAGACAAACAGGAGCGCCGCAAAAAGAAGACGGATCCAGAGAGGATCGGTATTGAAATAACTGCCCAGACCTGCGCAAACTCCGCCGAAGATCTTTCTTTTCTGGTCGCGCATCAACCGTTTCGGCGGTACATATGCGCCTGTGTCCCTGTACCCCTCTCCGGCTTCTGTTTTGGCTTGGGCTCCAGCGGTTTGTGTTTCTTCCGGCTCTTCCACAGCCTTAAAGTCACTCACACTTCCCATCGTCGTCATTAAGCCGTTGACGTCCTCTGCGGTGATAACCTGTTTTTCCTCATTGAGTTTGGAGAGAAAAATCTCCGCGATACGGCTCTCAATATCCGCAAGGATCTCGCTGCTGTCTTCAAAGGTTGAAAAATACCGGTTTATGGAATCGAGGTATTTCTTCAGGGTCTCATACCCGTCTTCCTCAATGTGAAATATAATTCCGCTGATGTTGATGCTGATATTCTTTTTCATATCGGTGTGACTCGGTGATTAAGCTTGAGCTTTAGATTTTAAGGTGATCATTTGGGTGGAATGAACGAGGTCATCCCAGGTTTCGGCGAGTTTCTCCAGAAATTTGCTGCCTTTGTCGGTCAGTTTATAATACTTGCGCGGCGGGCCCGCCTTGGATTCAATCCATTTATACTCCAGCAGCCCCGCATTTTTTAAGCGTGTCAGCAGGGGATAGAGCGTGCCCTCCACCACAATCATTCTGGCAGCCGTCAATTCATCCAGCATGTCGGAGGCATATACTTCGCCCCGCGAGATGATGTGCAGGATGCAGTACTCTAGAATACCCTTTCTCATTTGTACCTGCGTGTTTTCAAGGTTCATACTTCACCGTTTTTGTCGTTCTAAAGTTTTTAACGGAAAAGTACTATGTATGGCCAAGTACTGGGTTAAGGGTTAAATATAAATTTGTATCACATTGATAATCAGATAAATAAAATTATGAAATTTCTGAGGCCTGTCACAGCAACCTCCATTCCAGCCTCAAAATCGTTCATTTATGTACAACCAAAACTGCAAAACCGTACACTCCTATGCGTTTTTCGCACCCACACGCTGTTTGAGCTCCAGGAGTACGGCTTCATAACCAAAGTGGTGGATGTCTTTGTGATAAAGCCGGTACACGAGCTCGAGCGTCTCTTTGTCGAAATACGTCCGGTAATCATACGCCTCCCTTTTGTTGATTGCTTTTAGCGTCAAACCGTAGGGGTATAGAAACTGGTGCACCGCTTCAGGTTCCTCGAGCTTCAGGATCTTCACCTGAACACCCTGTCGCTCATAAAAAGTCAGGAGAGTGTACTGGGGTGTCAGATGTTGGTCCTTCAATCTATCAGGGATCACCTGGAGAATGTGGAGGAACTGCCTGAATGAATGGTCTTCGCGAAGGATGCCAAACAGGTAATCCTCATAAAGAAAATGATCGTGTCGGCGCTCAAAGAATTCCCGGTAAACAGAAACAATCCTGGCAAAAGGATTTCGCACCACAGAGAAAAAGACCCACTCCCGTTGTGCTGAAGACAATTGTTGGTTGAGGGTAACATCGGCCAGGAAATTTATTTTTTCCGGGGTGAGGGCGAAATCTTTTAATTCAGGATGACACGCTGAGAGCATCGCATAGGTTAAAGCAGTGCTCGCCGCTTTGGGATTTCGGATGTAACATAGGTTCAGAGCGGGAGCGGATAAGTGTCTTCCCTTTCTTTTGAGGGCATTCTTAATGAAAACTGCCTGCCCGAACCACGACCGCACAAATGGGTTTTTTAAAACAGGCCTATTCTTAATCGTTCCGTCGGGTGCCGGGCAAAATTGAGTTAGACCTTCCAACGCTTTGCTGCGGGCGTTTTGAAAGTCGTGGCCGCTGTGCCGGAATTTTCCCTCAGTCAGGATGAGGCGTATCAGGTGGGCAACGCGGAATAGCCGGTTCATGGGTTAAAAGAAAAGTCACTCAAGATAAATATTCGCGAACAACCACCTACTTTATCGCTCTGTCCCGTATTAAAGGGAGCTTCCGTATATTGCATTTTAAACTTGAGGGGCCTGATTGGGAAATGAAACGCGCTGTTTCAGTTTTGTTCTTTTTGATTATCACGTTTCACGCGGCGGGTCAGTCCGGCAACGAATGGATCGGCTTCGGTCAGCCGTATTTCAAAGTTCCGGTCGGAAGTGACGGCCTTTACAGAATACCGCATGAGGCGCTTGTACAGGCGGGATTGGCCGTTTTTTCCGCTGATCCAAGAACTTTTCAACTTTTTCACCGCGGGGTGGAACAGGCAATCCTTGTTCAGGGTGAAGGTGATGGTGTCTTCGACAGCAATGATTACATCGAATTTCTTGGGAAGCGCAATGATGGCACCCTGGATAGCACGCTCTATGGAAACCCGGACCATCAACCCCACCGTTATTACAATTTATTCAGCGATACAACCAGCTATTTTCTCACCTATGGCGCGGTAACGGGAAAAAGGATCACCTCGTTTTCAGGATCTTCAGTGGGGCTCATAGCGGAAATGTATCACAGGAATGTAAAAACACTCATTCTGAAAGAATCGTATTCAGCGGGAATTGACTACGGCGATGTCCAGCAAACCACGTTTGACCAGGGCGAAGGCTGGATGGGCGTTCAGATCGTTCAAAACCAGGAAGTCGCCTACGTTCTTGAGGGCATTACAGAAACAGCAGCCGTTGGAGGCAAACCCCTCCTGGAGATGTTGCTGACGGGCAGGGGACCAATGGTCCATCAGGTAGACGTTTCAACCGGTACCAGGTTCTTAACATCCATATCCTTTCCCGGGTATCAGTCGCACAAACACACACAGGAAATAGAATGGTCAGATATTGACGCCAGCGGAAATCTAACCCTAAAAATAAAGGTCAGCGGTGCAGCAGGTTCGGATCGCGTGAGTGCAGGTTATTTCCGGCTGATCTATCCTCAGCAAATGACGATGGCCGGTGTGTCTGAGAGATCTTTTTTGCTTGGGTCCAACGTGGCGGGCTTTTCCTTCCTGCGAATACAAAACGCTGTGGCGGAAACGCGATTGTTCGACGTCACCAGCCCCGACGAAGTTGTTGAAATTGCGGGGGTTTTTACCACCGCTCTTGATGCCGTGGCCCCTGCTTCCACGGAACGAAAAATTTTTGCCACCTCGGAAGTGAAAACGCCGCAGCGGATCAGGCGGGTGACCTTCAGAAACATAAACCCGGCATCTCATGATTATGTCATTATCGCACATCCTTTCCTGCGCAAGCCTTCGTCGGGATACGTCGATCCTGTAAAGGCATATGCAGAATACCGCGCCCTTCCGGAAGGCGGTGGTTTCGATACGCTCATCGTTGACATCGACCAGTTATACGATCAGTTCAATTTCGGAGAGCGCTCACCGCGCGCCATTTTTCAGTTCTTGAAATTCCTGGCCTCTGTCAAATCGCCCGAGTATCTGTTTCTCATCGGCAAAGGCCTCGACGTAAACTACGGGTATGGGCGCAACCCTTCGGCGTTTACGCTTTACAAAGACCTGGTGCCCACGGGCGGGTACCCGGCATCCGACATGGCTTTCACCGCCGGCCTATCCGCTGTGGGCGGCGTCCCCGCCGTTGCAACGGGCAGGCTAACAGCGATGGCGCCTTCAGAGGTTGCTGCCTATTTCAACAAGGTTAAGGAACGCGAGGCGCTTCCTTTCGACGATCTTGCGCGTAAAAAGATTCTTCACCTCAGCGGTGGTATCGAGGAGTCTGAACCTGTGATGTTCCGCAACATTCTTCAGGATTACGCACCGGTGGCCCAGGGACTATATTTCGGTGCAGCGGTGCAGGCCATTGGCAAGCAGTCAACCGATGTCAGGCTTGTCAATGTTGCCGAAGAGGTGAACAACGGCCTTGGACTCATCACTTTTTTCGGGCACTCTGCGCCAAATACAACTGATTTCGATATCGGAATGGCGAGTGATCCTGTGATGGGATATAACAACAAGGGAAAATACCCGTTTCTGCTCATGAACGGTTGTGACGCAGGTTCCTTTTTCCTCAACGCCGCTATTTTTGGGGAGGACTGGATCAAAACTCCTGAAAAGGGAGCCGTAGGTTTTATCGCGCACAGTTCTTACGGCCGACTCCTGGGACTGCAACGGTATGCCTCGACGTTTTACAATGTTGCTTTTGGAGATTCGCTGTATATAAAAAAAGGCGTAGGCCAGGTCCAGAAAGAAGTGGCAAAACGGTATGTTGAGAATTTTGGATCCTCGCCAGCATCGATCACGCAAATTCAACAAATGATCCTGCTCGGCGACCCGGCCGTGAAATTGTTTGGCGCTGAAAAACCTGACTATTCCATTGACGCAGAAAAGATATCCATTACTCCCCTTGATGGCGAACCCGTTACCGCTTACAGCGACTCTTTCCTCATTCGTATACCCGTGCGGAATTTTGGTATCGCTGATGAGAAAAATATCAGACTGCAAGTGACGAGACAATTCAATGATCAGCCGCTCGTTGCCTATGACACCGTCATCGCGGGAATATTGTACAGCGATACTGTGTCATTCGTCATCCGCAAAAAGGATGATCAGGGTTTTGGAATAAATGTATTTACCATTTCTCTGGATGCCGATCACTTCGTTGATGAATTGAACGAAGGTAACAACATAGCGGTTTTTGAATATTTTATTCCCCTAAACAGTACAAGGAACCTGTATCCGTATGAGTACAGTATTGTAAAGACCCGGGAAGTTGGACTTTCCTTTCAATACACCGACCTCCAGGGGGCACCCCGGGAATACCTGTTGGAAATTGATACAGCCAGTACATTTGACAGTGGTTTTAAGAAACAATTCCGGATTTCAACCACGGTCCTGGGAAAACAGCAGGTGGAATTGCTGAGTATGGATACGCTTGCGTACTACTGGAGAACAAAAATTGCGGAACCATTGGGACCAGAAAGTAAGGATTGGACGGTGAGTTCCT
>JBBEBN010000214.1:4497-5289 GCA_040882305.1 Cyclobacteriaceae bacterium | reverse complement strand
TTCTTCTACCTCACCCTAAATCCCTCTCCTGAAGGAGAGAGGGACTTTATTCCATCGAGGCGATGGTAGCTATCGGAGAAAGAATGATGTAAGTGGAAAATGATGTATTAAAGTGTGGAGGTCGTGGTAACAAGAGTAGGTTTATATGATTCTGTATTCCTGAGGATGTGTAGTAATCAGTTCTTCTGTGCTCTACCTCACCCCAACCCTCTCCTGAAGGAGAGGGCTTATCCATCGAAGCGATGGTTGCTTTCGAATGATGATGATTGTAAACCGGAAAATACGTTCAAAAGAATATAAGTAATGCGAATAGTGTTGACATCATTAAAATTAATTAATTATGGGTGAGGACTTGCATAAAGGTGCCCCTCGAAAACATTTTTACTATTCAAGGGAAAACAGAAAACAGTACACTAAGGCTGAGTTGGTTTTATGGACATATTTAAGAAACAGAAAACTCGATGGATTTAAATTCCGGCGTCAGCACCCGATTTCTGATTTCATAGCAGACTTTTATTCCCATGAATGTAAACTTATTATTGAGATTGATGGTGAATACCATAATGCCGTTGAGCAAAGACAATATGATGAAGGAAGATCATATGAATTAAAAGAATTGAAGATTAAAGTAATCAGATTTACCAACGAGGAGGTTCTAAAAGATATCGATTTTGTCTTAGACGAAATCGGAGCTTATCTGTCAGAGTATTCTAATGAAAACGACAAGTGAGTTACCAAGAATCCCACTGGTTCAGTTTACACGACACTTCAACCAAAGCCACCATCCCGCCG
>JBBEBN010000214.1:0-4397 GCA_040882305.1 Cyclobacteriaceae bacterium | reverse complement strand
CGGGATGGTGGAAAGTCCCTCTCCTTCAGGAGAGGGATTTAGGGTGAGGTAGATCTGGTGAAGGGATTTGAAGGTAAGGGGAACCTAGAGTTATAATGATAATCCTTCTTTTTCAGTTTTACAAGACACTTCAACCAAAGCCACCATCCCGCCGCGGGATGGTGGAAAGTCCCTCTCCTTCAGGAGAGGGATTTAGGGTGAGGTAGATCGAGCGATGAAAGTTCAAGGTAATACGAATTGATTTTGAATGAGGTAGACCAAGCGATGAACGTTCAACGTGATTATAAAATGATATTAGACTGAGGGCTCTTTTGAGGATTTATAATGCATTATACTGAACTCCAGATCACCACCAACTTCACCTTCCTCCGAGGTGCATCGCACCCGGAAGAATATGTTGAGCAGGCGGCATCGTATGGCTATGATGCCATTGCCATCACAGACCGTAATTCTTTTGCAGGCATCGTCCGCGGACATGTTGCGGCGAAAAAATTGGGCCTCCGCATTATTCCCGCTTGCCGCCTGGACCTCATGGATGGCCCAAGCCTTCTGGCATTTCCCTCGGACATCAATGCCTATGCGCAAATATCAGCATTACTTACCATGGGAAATCTTCGCGCGGAAAAAGGACAATGCCACCTGTATAAAGCGGATGTTTACAATCACGCAAAAGGATCAAAGTTTGTGGTACTGCCTCCCGCTGCATTGAATGTAGCTTTCGACTTTGACAATAGTTTTAAGAAAACTTCGCACGAATATCGTGATGTTTTCGGAGAGCACCTTTACATCGCTGCATCGCGCGCTTATGGCGGCTATGATGCTAAACGATTGTACCGTATCTCCCAATTGTCAGTACACCTGCGCATGCCGATGGTTGCCTCCAATGATGTACATTATCATCACCCCGGCCGCCGGGAGTTACAGGATGTTGCCACCTGCGTGCGCGAAAAATGCACCATCTATAACGCGGGCTTTCGTTTACATCCCAATGCGGAAAGATATTTGAAGCCCATCGATGAAATGCTGCGATTGTTCCGGAAATATCCCGATGCCCTCGTGCAAACCCAGACAATTGCCGGGTCCTGCAAATTTTCACTCGATGAATTAAAATACCAGTATCCGAAAGAGATCACCAACAACGGACGTACGCCGCAGGAGGAACTTGCTTTCCTTACCTGGCAGGGGGCAAGACAACATTTTGGTGAGGTGATACCCGAAAAGGTCGAAGCTACCATCAAGTATGAGCTTGCATTTATAGAACAGGCAAACTATGCGGAATACTTTCTCACCGTCTATGATATTGTTCGCTATGCCAGGGAGCAGAAAATCCTTTGCCAGGGTAGGGGATCAGCAGCAAACTCCACCGTTTGTTATTGCCTGGGTATCACTTCTGTCGACCCCTCGAAATTCGATCTTTTGTTTGAGCGGTTTATTTCTTCGGCGCGCAACGAGCCTCCTGATATTGATGTCGATTTTGAGCACGAGCGCCGTGAAGAGGTCATGCAGTACATTTACAGGAAGTATGGTCGCGACCGGGCTGCCATTGTGGCAACGGTTACGCAGCAGCACCACAAGGGGGCGATCCGCGATGTGGGCAAGGCAATGGGGCTATCTGTTGACACGATCAATCGGCTGTCAGGTTTGATCTGGGACTTCGAAGATGACGGGTTCGACAGAAAACGCATTGCCGACCAGGGATTAAACCCGGATGACAAGGATCTTCAAAAAGTCCTGCAACTCACCGCGCAGTTCATGGGATTTCCCCGCCAGCTGGGTCAGCATACAGGTGGCTTCGTCATAACGCAGAGGAAGCTATCCGATCTCTGTCCCGTTATGAATGCGCGGATGGAAGACCGAACAAACATAGAATGGAACAAAGATGATATCGAGGCGCTGGGCTTTTTGAAGATAGATGTACTGGCGCTGGGCATGCTCACCTGTATCCGCAAAGCATTTGACCTGACGAAAAAAAATTATGGCATGGATCTCACCCTGGCCAATATCCCGCAGGATGATCCTGCCGTGTATGAGATGGTGAGCCACGCTGACACCATCGGAGTCTTTCAGATCGAAAGCCGCGCGCAGCAATCCATGTTGCCGAGGCTGAAACCGAAATGTTTTTATGACCTGGTCATTGAGGTGGCGATTGTTAGGCCCGGTCCGATACAGGGTGATATGGTGCATCCCTACCTGCGTCGCCGGAACGGTGAGGAACCGGTAGAATATCCGTCGAAAGAACTGGAAGAAATCCTGGGCCGTACACTGGGGGTACCGTTGTTCCAGGAGCAGGCGATGAAGATCGCGATCGTTGCTGCGGGTTTTACTCCATCTGAAGCAGATGAACTGCGCCGGAGCATGGCGACATTCAAGGCGAAAGGGGTGATGGCTCTTTTTGAGGTGAAACTGGTCAGGGGAATGATGATGAACGGCTACAGCCAGGAATATGCGCATCGCGTGTTCAAACAACTGCTGGGGTTCGGGAGTTACGGATTTCCTGAGAGCCACGCCGTCAGCTTTGCATTGCTGGTATATGTTTCCTCCTGGCTTAAATGTTATTATCCTGATGTGTTTGCCTGTGCGCTGCTCAACAGCATGCCCATGGGTTTCTACCAGCCTGCGCAGATCATCATCGATGCGCGTAAGCATGGTGTGGAAGTAAGCCCTGTTGACATCAATTATTCAAACTGGGACAACACCCTTGAGGCTAGATCAGGCAAATATTGGGTCCTTCGCTTAGGCTTTCGTCAGGTAAAAGGCTTGCGGGAAGATGATATAAAAATATTGATCGATGTCCCGGTAGCTACCGGGAGAAAAACCAGGTACGCATCCATCCATGAATTGCGCGAAAAAGGTATGCCACAGGCGTCACTGGAGAAATTAGCCGACGCCGATGCGTTCCGATCCATTGACCTCGACCGTCGGCAGGCTTTGTGGGAGGTGTCAAAAAAAGATCGTCCCCTGCCGATTTATTCCGGTCATGCATCAAACGTTGATGAAGAAGAAAGCGTGTCACTTCCTGAAATGACATTATCCGAGCATGTGGTGCACGATTATGTCGCCACGTCTTTATCCTTAAAAGGTCATCCGGTTAGTTTTATTAGGGAGCAGCTGGACAGCCTTCATATTCTGTCGGCGTCGGCGCTCGAAAAAGCAAAAGATGGTGATCGGGTGAAAGTCGCAGGACTTATTCTTGTCAGGCAAAGGCCCGGAACAGCAAGTGGTATTTGTTTCATTACTCTTGAAGATGAAACAGGAACTATGAACCTGGTGGTCTTCCAAAAACTGTTTGATAAATACCGGAAGGAGATCATACAATCAAAACTGCTGATGGTGGAAGGTCGACTTCAACGCGAAGGGGAGGTGGTTCACGTAATTGTAAAGAGGTGTTTTAATTTTTCAAGATTACTCAACAAACTTACTGCTTCGAAAAAGGTGGATCTTTCTTTAACAATGTCTCGTGCTGATGAAACCTCGTCTCCGTTTTTGGAGAAGAAAACACAGGATAATGAGATCGTACAGGGGAAAATGTTTCCTGAGGGCAGGAATTTCAGGTAGTATTGGCAGGTTTGTGTAGAGACGCAAGATCTTGCGTCTCCCAAAGTTTCGGTATCCTGGTTTACTGCAGGATGCCTGAAATCCATACGGTTGCCTTTAAGCGAGTTAAAATTATTAACTTAACAACGTCTAAAAACTCCTTAGTCTAAAACTCCTTAAATGCAGATTTCAGGATGTCTCGTGCGCAATTTACGGAAATATCTGGCACAATGTGTGATAACAAGTACCCGGTATGAATCAAACATCCCACCCTATGAAATATTTATTTGTTATTCTCCTGTTCCCTTATTCGATCGGCTACGGGCAATTGACCATGGAATCCGCAAGGGATACGATTGCCAAATACAGACTCGGGTATTCGACGTACTTCGCGCCTTTCCTGGAACATGCGGGTTATGGCGCACCGTGGATTCTTACAAGCGACGGCGGAGCCGCGGCCTTTGGCGATAACATGCTTTACAAATTTAACAGGGCCGGCAACGAGGAATGGATGCAGACTATCAAGCCCCAGTTCGACGAGATGGAATCGCAGAGTGTTGCGCAGGACAAGATAGGAAATCTTTATGTCTTCATGCTTTCTTACGACGGAAAGCGATATCGGGGCGGCTCCGAGCGTGTGGTTTGCTACGATAAGAAGGGAAAGCTGTTGTGGGATAAGACACTTGGCGCCTATACGCTCATGAATAACCCGGTAGTCTCATACATCCGTCCCATTGAGGATGGGCGGATTTATATGCGTGGTCAAATTGTGAAGGAAAAACCGCTGGAAGGCAAGGATCCCGTATACCGTTACTGGGAAGGCTGGCTCGACAGCACAGGCAAGCTCACTCAGAAAGCCGGCG
>JBBEBN010000213.1:0-5313 GCA_040882305.1 Cyclobacteriaceae bacterium | reverse complement strand
AAGAGCTCGACGAATCCGGTTTAAGCGAAAACACCATTGTGTTTTACTACAGCGATCACGGTGGCGCGCTGGGAAGGAGCAAGCGGTTTATGTATGAATCCGGTTTGCGCATTCCCCTGGTCATCCGTTTTCCCCAACGGTATTCGGACCTGGCTCCCGCGAAATCTGGTTCCACCACAGACAGGATCGTCACGTTTGTCGATTTCGCTCCAACGATCCTCAGCCTGACCAACATACAACCTCCTGCCTGGTTGCAGGGAAAAGCTTTCCTCGGCAAAACTCAGGGCAGCCACCGTGAATACGCCTTTGCATTCAGGGGTCGCATGGATGAACGTTTTGACATGGTCCGGTCCGTGCGCGACAAAAAATTCCGATATATCAAAAACTTCATGCCGCATAAGATTTACGGACAATATCTCAGTTATTTGTGGCAGGCACCTTCGATGGCGTCGTGGGAAAACGCATGGCAAAAAGGTGAATTGAATGATGTTCAATCCGCCTTCTGGAAACCCAAACCATCCGAAGAGTTGTACGACGTGGAAGCCGATCCCCATAATATTCGCAACCTCGCCACACTACCCGAATATAAGGATGTGGTACTGCGCATGCGCGAAGCAAATCGCCAGTGGATGCTGGAACACAGGGATGTGGGATTCATCCCTGAACCCATGATGCTGGAAATTGCAAAAAGCCAGTCACTATACGACTATGCGCGCAGTGGAAAGTATGCTCTTGAGAAGATCATGGAAACCGCCGAACTTGCATCGTCCATGGATCCATCGGTGTTGCCAGAACTGAAAAAGAGGCTGACCGACAAGGATCCTGTTGTGCGCTACTGGGCGGCGGTTGGCTGCACGATTCTTTGGAAAGGCGCGATGTCTGCAAAAGCCCCGCTGAGCAAACTTTTAAACGATCCTGAAATCAGTGTGCGCGTCGCTGCCGCGGAGGCTTTGTATCTATTATCTGAAAAAGACAAATCCTTACGTGTGCTACGTGACGCACTGCAGAGCAATAACCTCATGGCCCGCGTTCAGGCCCTCAATGTTTTGGGAAACATGGGCAAGGATGCAATGCCCTTGATGGACGCTATCAAAGCCTTGTTAAAGGAAAATCTAAAGGATGGCGACTATGATGTCCGCGCTGCCAAACGTCTCCTTGAGAAAATGACTTCTGACTAAGGAGGTTGCATAAAAAAGAATGACCAGCAACCCTGCCCGAGGCATTGTAGAGACACAAGATCTTGCGTCTCTACAATGTCGAATGTCGAATGCCTAGACCTTCGGTTCGATGTAAAACCTCTTCCGATACTCCATCGGCGAATATTTTGTGATGGTCTTGAATTTCCTGTTGAAGTAAGAGAGGCTGTTGTAGCCGCAGGAATAGCATACCTGTGACACGGAAAGACCTTCTTCAATAAATAATTTACAGGCGTGCCCGATGCGGATCTCGTTGAGGATATGGGAAAATGTTTTGCCTGTCCGGTTCTTGAAGAATTTGCAGAAGGCGGAAGTGTTCATGTGGATGTGCGTCGCGACGGCAGATAAGCTGATCTCTTCCGTGAACCGCTGCAGAAGATAATCAAACACCGAATTGATCCGCTCTGCATCATTGTGAGAAAAAGAATTCTGATAACCCAGTGATGACAGTAGTTTTCGTTCTTCAGAGTGTGCAATACTTTGCAGGATATCAAGCAAACACATCAACCGCGGATATCCACTCATAAGCAACAGGCTTTCCATCAGCGGCGCAATCTTCTTCTGCGTCTCTCCATAGATCTGGATGCCCCTTGAAGAGTTCTGCAGTAATTTTTTTACGGCAATCATTTCGGGTATTTCAAAGAATTTCTCGCCGATAAAATCTTTTGAGAAGTGCACCACGATGGCCCTGATCCTCAGATTGGGATCGTTTTGATAATAGATCGCATCGTTGCGCATATAATGAGGTAAATGAGGACCTAATAGAAGCAGGTCGCCCGGACCGAAATTATCCGTATGATCGCCAATGAATCGTTTGCCCGTGCTTTCAGTGAAGAGTGTCAGTTCGAATTCAGGGTGAAAATGCCAGCCAATCTTGATGTAAGGTAATACCTCCTCCTTTAAGGCAAAGGAGTTGCTGGAGTCAGTGGATACCTTTTCGAGAATGGGATGCATATAGTTGAACAATAATGGGCTTAAATCCCTATTAATTTAGAAATTTGATCAATACAGTGCAAAAATGCTTGCCCTTCCGGTTAAAATGGCTTATAAGAGTTATAAACCAAATGATGAATGGTTTTCCCCGCGGGGCTCAAGAAAATGAGTCCCTGGAGCTGTTTTAGGGGGGGAATCCCTTACTGCCGGTCGGGCAAAGGAGATTCCCTCATTTTCAGGATGTTTCATGGTAAAGAACTTAGGTTTCACCGGGTGAATAACCTGCCTTGAAAGCAGGTAAATTGCATTTATTGAACAATAATGACCAAAACTTGCTTTAGTGCGCAGAAAAAATTTCAATACAGTACAAAACTATGCTAAAAAAGTGAAAGCATTGCGCGGCAATGGCAGCTATCTTCGTGATCAATTACTTTTTCCCTTTACCTCTCAATGAAAACGATCCAAGGGCCCGGGATATTTCTGGCACAATTCCTAAGAGACGCTGAGCCTTACAATAATATAGAGTCAATATCAGCGTGGGTAAGTTCCCTGGGATTCAAAGGTATACAGGTACCGACATGGGACAGCAGGGTTTTTGATCTTGACAAGGCAGCCGGATCAAAAGATTATTGCGATGAGTACAAAGGCAAACGCGGTGAAGCGGGCCTGGAGGTCATCGAACTCGCCGCATACCTTCAGGGTCAGGTCATGGCTGTTCATCCAGCCTACGAGTTGCTTTTTCAATCCTTTCATCCCAAGGGAATGAATGACGCCGAGCGCACCCGTTGGGCGACTGACCAGCTGCGCAAGACCATCATCGCGTCGAGTCATTTCGGTACTACCAATATTTCTGTTTTGTCGGGAGGGTTGGCCTGGCCATACCTTTATCCATGGCCACAGCGCTCCAGTGGTCTTGTCGAAGAAGCCTTTGATGAGCTGGCGAAGCGCTGGCTTCCAGCGCTTGACTTTGCGCAACATCACGGCGTGACTTTCGGGTTTGAGCTCCATCCCGGCTCCGACCTTTTTGACGGTGTTACCTTTCTCCGGTTCCTGGATAAGACCAACCAGCACGCTTCGGCCTGCATCACATACGATGCCAGTCATTTCCTTTTGCAGCAGCTCGACTACATCGATTTCATAAAAATATTCTCCGATCGTATCAAAGGCTTTCACGTAAAGGACGCTGAATTCAATCCCACGGGCCTGGCCGGTGTGTATGGGGGTTACAATGACTGGATACACCGTGCGGGCAGGTTCCGCTCCCTCGGCGACGGGCAGGTGGATTTTAAAAAGATCTTCACCGCCTTGACGGAAACAGGTTACAACGGATGGGCTATTATGGAGTGGGAATGTTGTATTAAGAGCCCCGAACAGGGAGCAGCTGAAGGGGCCAGGTTCATCCGGGAGCACATGATTGAATCCACGCAATTTGCCTTTGACGAATTTGCCAAAAGCGCTACTGACAGGGAGATGAACAGAAAAATTCTCGGGTTGAGATAACAGGATGAAAAGATACGTCAACATCGGTCTTGTGGGAACACAGTTCATGGGAAAAGCGCACAGCAATGCATGGGTGAAGGTCTCCCGGTTTTTTGACACGCCTGTCATCCCTGTTCTGCACACCGCCTGCAGCCGCAGCGAAGCGCAACGCGCCACATTTGTTGATCAATACCATTGGAAACGGGGAGAACCTTCCTGGGAAAAAGTGATCGAATCAAAGGAAATTGAACTGGTGGACATATGTACTCCAAATGATCTGCACATGCCAGTTGCTGTCGCGGCGGCAAAATCCGGAAAACACATTCTGTGTGAGAAGCCTATGGCAAGGAATGCCGCGGAAGCAGCGGAAATGTATCGTGTTGTGAAGGAGGCAGGGGTCATCCATATGATGATTTTCAATTACAGGTTTGTTCCGGCAATCGCGCTGGCGAAGAAATTTATTTCCGAAGGAAAGATTGGTGAGGTGCGCCACTTCAATGCGGTATATTACCAGGACTGGCTCACGGACCCTGAATTTCCTATCACCTGGCGACATGATGCCAAAGCTTCGGGTTCCGGCGCCCATGGTGATATGAATGCCCACATTGTCGACCTTGCGCGTTACCTCGTTGGTGAGTTTGCCTCCGTCACCGGAATACAGAAAACTTTTATTGGGGAACGTCCCTTGTCATCGGGAAACGGGAGGGGCAAGGTTTCGACGGATGATGCGACTTCCTTCCTCGCGACATTTCAAAACGGGGCGCTCGGTTCCTTCCAGGCTACTCGCCTCGCTCCGGGAAGAAAAAATTTTCTGCGCATGGAAATATTTGGCAGCAAGGGAAGCTTCGGCTTCAATCTTGAGCGGATGAATGAGCTGGAATATTATTCCGACGGCGAAACAGCGGAAAGCCAGGGCTATAAAAATATTCTCGTGACCGATGCTTCACATCCATATATCAAAGCCTGGTGGCCGCCCGGCCATATCATCGGATGGGAGCATACTTTTATCCACCAGATCAAAGAGTTGCTCGACGGGATCGGCGACAATAAGAATGTAATTCCTGATTTTTACGACGGCCTCCGCTGCCAGCAGGTACTGGATGCGGTAGTCACTTCCGCCTCAACGAAAACATGGACTAAAATTCCTGATCATAAAGAACAAAAACATGAAAGAGTTAAACAAGTATAGCAAACACGTCACGCAGAACGATACACAGCCTGGCGCGCAATCCATGCTACACGCCATTGGATTAAGCAGAGATGATCTGAAGAAACCACAGATAGGAATTGTCAGCGCAGGATGGGAAGGAAACCCCTGCAATATGCATCTGAATGCGATTGCGCACGACATCAAATTAAGTGTGCAGGCACAGGATCTCATCGGCCTTATATTTCATACGGCGGGAGTGAGTGACGCCATCTCCATGGGCTCGAGCGGCATGCGGTTTTCGCTTCCCTCCCGGGATGTGATCGCGGATTCTGTCGAGATGGTAGGGGGTGCGCAATGGTATGATGCGATGGTGGCAGTCGTAGGCTGTGACAAAAACATTCCTGGCGCCCTGCTCGGCATGGCGCGCCTGAACCGCCCAGGTATGATCATGTATGGCGGCACCATACAGGCTGGACACTGGAACAATAAAAAGCTCGCCATCATTTCTTCATTTGAGGCTATCGGGAAAAAAATGGCAGGTGAGATCGATGAGGA
>JBBEBN010000212.1:0-5319 GCA_040882305.1 Cyclobacteriaceae bacterium | reverse complement strand
GATCCTTTCAGTGTCTACACGGAGATCTCGAAAGCACCGTGGAATGAAAAGCATCAGCTGATACACATTGGTCTTCAGGGAAAAATAATCCCCACTCAAAATCTTCCGCCGTGCAATCTGGTATTCCTCATAGATGTGTCAGGTTCGATGAACCAGGCCAATAAACTTCCGCTCGTAAAAAAATCTTTTCAGTTGCTCGTCGACCAATTGCGTTCGCAGGATCACGTAGCGATGGTAGTATATGCGGGGGCTGCAGGTGCCGTACTTGAACCCACTTCTGGTGATAATAAGAAAAAAATTCTTGCGGCCATTGACCAATTGCAGGCAGGAGGTTCAACTGCAGGTGGTGCGGGATTGCGGCTGGCCTATTCACTGGCAAAGGAACACTATAAACAAAACGGGAATAATCGCGTGATACTGGCTACCGATGGTGACTTCAATGTTGGTGAGTCAAGTAACGAGGCCATGGAAGAACTCATCGGGGAGAAAAGAAAGGAAGGAGTGTTCCTCACAGTATTGGGTTATGGCGCAGGTAACCTGAAGGATTCAAAAATGGAGATCCTGGCGGATAAAGGAAATGGAAATTATGCCTACATCGATAACCTGACGGAAGCCCGAAAAGTCCTTGTCAACGAATTTGGCGGAACATTATTCACCATTGCAACTGATGTGAAGCTGCAGCTCGAATTCAACCCTGCCAGGGTGCAGGCCTACCGGCTTATCGGATATGAAAACAGGAAACTTAACGATGAGGACTTTAACAACGATCGCAAAGATGCCGGCGATCTTGGCTCCGGCCATACGGTAACTGCCTTGTATGAAATTATTCCAGTCGGTGTAAACAGTGATTTTTACTCCGTTGATAAATTGAAGTATCAGGCTGACAAGACCTATACGCCATCGGCGCATTCCGATGAGTGGCTTACGGTAAAGTTGCGGTACAAACGGCCCGGGGAGGGCAAAAGCAGCCTCATCGTTCACACGCTCACTGGGAATGCAGTTCCATTGGACCGATCAAGCAATGATTTCAGGTGGTCAGCGTCTGTTGCTGCATTTGGAATGCTCCTGACCGGATCCCAGTACATTAATGACTGGACTTACAATGAGGTGACCTCGATGGCTGAAGGCGCCAGGAGTGAAGACCGTGAAGGATACCGCAGTGAGTTTATCAACCTGGTTAAGAGCTACAGCCTGGTTGCCAGTCATTGATTGCGACGGTTGCAGGGGTATATTTTTTTGTCAAACTACCCTTGCACCGGCTGGCGATCTGCAAATATGTCCGGATTTTGAACTTTACGCGGCTCCGCAGCCGATTTTTTTGAATAAAAGCCGCTCTCCGGTGGAATTTGCACGGATATTGCGGCAGTACCGTAGAATATATTCCTCGTGGTTCGATTTACGGGGGCTTATTTCATTTGATGAGACCAGGGGCATTTTAAAGCCGATTTTTAACATCGGTATTCTTTTTTTCTTAAACAAAAATTGAAATCCAGAGTTAAATCGCAGCAGTAGTTTTCATTTGTTTTTTACTATTTTTACAAGTTATGGAAGAAGAGGTTATCCGTCAGCAGTATTCCGAAAAAGAGAAGTTAAATATCTTCAACCAGGAGTTTATGCCGCACATCAACTCTATGTACAACTTTGCCTATAGGCTAACGCTGGATGCAGATGACGCGAAAGACCTCTTACAGGATACCTATTTGAAAGCGTTTAGATTTATAGATTCTTTCCAGCAAGGAACTAATGCAAAAGCATGGCTGTTCAGAATTCTAAAGAATAGCTTCATAAATGACTACCGGAAGAAAAGTAAAGAGCCTTCCAAAGTAGATTATCAGGAAGTAGAAACTTTTTATAACTCGGAAGATGTTGACAGGCAGATAACGCCCGATTTGCGTGTGGAGGCGCTTCAAGATATGATCGGGGACGAAATATCCATTGCACTCAACTCACTTGATGTAGACTTCAGAACTGTTATAATTTTGTGTGATTTGGAGGGATTTAAATACGAAGAAATGGCTAAAATTCTGGATATACCGATTGGTACTGTGAGAAGCCGTTTACATCGTGCACGCAATCTTCTGAAAGAAAAACTGGGTGAGTATGCCAGGAAAATGGGTTATAAAAACGCATAAACTATATGAGTAATCTCTCCGAACAAGGTAACAGGAAGCAGGATTGTCCGAATAAGCGCGAGTGTTTTGAAATGCTTCAATTGATCCTGGATGGTGAAGCCACACCCAATCAAAAGGATACCTTCCTCAACCGGCACCTCGAAGAATGCATGCCCTGTTACAGAAATTATCATCTCGAAGTGGCTATACGCCAACTCCTCAGAACCAAATGCACCCACAGCGCTCCGCAAGACCTGGTTGAAGACATCAAAAGAAAAGTAGCACAAAATCTGGCGCATTAATGGCTGGGAAAGCGATCATTTTTTCAGCTCCATCCGGTTCTGGTAAGACCACTATTGTCAAGCACCTCCTCAAAAACAATCCCGACCTGGGATTTTCTATTTCGGCTTCCACGCGCGACAAGCGCGGCAGAACCGAACAAAACGGAAAGGACTATTATTTCCTCTCGCCGACTGATTTTAAAAAGAAGATCGACAACGATGAATTTGTTGAATGGGAGGAAGTTTATGAAGGAAACTTTTACGGAACATTGAAGTCGGAAATAGAGCGCGTCTGGAAGCAGGGGAAAAATGTTATTTTTGATCTGGATGTAAAGGGCGGGTTGAACCTCAAGAAACACTTTGGTAAAAAAGCCCTTGCTATTTTTGTGGAGGTACCTTCCCTGGAGATATTAAAAGAACGGCTGAGTGACCGGGGCACGGAAACACAGGAAAGCCTTTCCCGAAGGTTGTTCAAGGCGGAATTCGAAATGAGCTTCTCCGATAGATTTGATGTCGTGCTGGTCAATGAGAGCCTGGAGAAATCGCTCGTGGAAGCTCAGCGTTTGTACGACGACTTTAAAGCAAAACCGTCTTGAAAATCGGTCTTTTCTTCGGATCCTTTAACCCTATCCACATTGGCCACCTGATCATTGCCAGTATCATGGCCGAAACCACTGATCTGAAAAAAGTGTGGATGGTGGTATCTCCCCAAAACCCATTGAAACCCAGCAAAGGATTGCTTCATGAATTCGACCGCTACGATATGGTGCGCGCCGCCGTGTTCGATTCCTACAACATTGAAGCTTCCGATATAGAATTCCATTTGCCCAAGCCCAGTTACACCATTCATACACTCGTGCACCTGAGTGAAAAGCATCCTGACAAGGAATTTAAAGTTATCATGGGAGAAGATAACCTGACGAATTTTGTCAAGTGGAAGAATCACGAGCGTATCCTTTACGATTACGGCCTCTATGTTTATCCGCGGCCATCCGCGCAACCTTCCGAACTCAAAACGCATCCTAACGTTAAAATGGTGGAAGCCCCGCTGCTGGACATTTCCGCCACTTTTATCCGCAAATGTATCCGAAACCGTCATTCGGTCCGTTATATGGTGCCGGATGCCGTGGAGGAAATGATCCGGCTAAAGGGATTTTATCTTCACCCCTAAACATATTCATTTTGAAGGCCGGTTTCCGCTCGCTGCTAATCCTGATCCCCATGCTTTCCTGGAGCTCGTATGCGTTGTGCCAGAAAAGTGGTATCCATGGCGTGATCTCCGATGAGGCCGGAGCATCGCTCTCTTATGCCACGATTTATGTAAAACAACTCGGAACAGGGACGACCGCAAATGTTGAAGGCTTTTATGAGATCTTTCTTCCCGCCGGCCGGTATGAACTGGTCTTCCAGCACCTTGGCCGCCGTACCGAGGTGCGGGTCATTCAGGTAAATGAGGAAATCGTACGCCTCGATATCACGCTGGTCCCGCAGGAGATCGTCATGGAGGCCGTCACCGTGAATGCGAATGACGAGGATCCCGCCTACAGCATCATGCGGAAGGCCATCGCCAAATCCAATTACCACCGCAATGCCCTGGATTCATATTCTGCCACAGTGTATATCAAAGGTGCGGGTAAACTGAAAGACTATCCCTGGCTGGCGAAGAAAGCGCTGGAGAAAGAAGGAATCGAAAAAGACCGGGTCTATATTTCTGAATCGGTCAGTGAAATCAAATTCACGCGCCCTGACAAATTTGAAGAAAAAGTGATCTCAATTCGCAGCGACGGAAAAGACAACAACACCTCGCCCAACGGGTACATTTTCGGGAGTTTTTACCAGCCGGAAATTGCCGGAACCATTTCACCATTATCACCGAAAGCATTTTCCTATTACAGGTTTGAATACGAAGGGACGTTTAAAGACCGCGAGTATGAAGTGAGCCGGATCCGCGTAACACCGCGCTCAAAAGGTGACAACGTCGTCGATGGCGTGCTCTTCATTGTTGAAAATGACTGGAGTATCCATAGCCTTGATATCCACACAATAAAAATGGGTGTCCATATTTACATTAAGGTAATGTGTGATCCGATCGAAGATAAAGCATGGCTTTCTGTTTCCCATCAGTTCAGGATAGATGGTAAGGTCTTTGGTTTTGAGTTCGAATACAACTATCTGGCTACGGTCAGTAAGTATAAAATCGCGGTGAACCCCGAAGTCTATGTTGACCGGATGGAGGTCATCGACGAGAAAAAGGATGCAGCCCTTGCGAAACAGGTTCAGAAAGAACAAAAAGAAATAAAGAAAAAGAACAAAGACCGCGATACCGTGTCGTTGCAGGAAAGGCTTGCATCCGGAGAAGAAATCACGAGGAAGGAGCTGAAGACCATCGTTCGGGAATACGAAAAGGAGGAGAGGAAACAGCTAAAAGAACCTGAAGTCGTATCCGACGTGAGCTTTAAGGTCGATAGTGGAGCTTATAAAAAAGATTCGCTCTACTGGGCCCATGTAAGGCCAATACCGCTTACAAGGGAGGAGATCAAAGGATACGAAAAGACCGATAGTGTTTCAACCATCGAACAAGCCAAGGCCGAAGGTGATACCCTTCGAAAATCCAAACACCGCGGCTTCCAACCCTGGGATCTGCTGATCGGTGACAACTACCGGGCAGGCAAACATTCCAATTTCCGTATTTATTTTCCTATGGCGGGCTTTAATACGGCAGAAGGATTTAACATCATATACAGGGTGGCTTTTGGAGTCGTACTGCAGGATACGAATCGCACGCGCTTAACCATTAGGCCTGTGGCGCGATATGCTTTTTCCCGCGATAAATTGTCGGGTTATTTGAACCTGGCGCTGCGAAACGAGCATTACAGGATTGATGTAAATGGAGGAATGTATGTAAGTCAGTACAACCCGGAGAACCC
>JBBEBN010000211.1:0-5327 GCA_040882305.1 Cyclobacteriaceae bacterium | reverse complement strand
TTGAAATTTTCTATTCCTGTGAATGCCGGATTGAAAAGCGGCAGGAACTGGAATGTCTGCGCGTTGTTGGGAATGTATTGTGCCTGCAGCGTCGAACTGAACACCAGGTACATTACAGCGAAGGTAAACTTTTTCATAGTCAGCGTAATATGGTTACTATCCCTTTATATGTTTTTTTATTTCTCAATTGCAGGTCGATGGTAAAAAAATATGAATCCGCCGGCAGCAATTCGCCGTTCATGGTTCCATCCCAGGGCCGGTCAAAACCTTTCGTGCGGAATACAAGCACTCCCTGTTTATTGTACACACTGATAATAGCCTTATCCATCTCTTCAAGGCCCCCGCCGGACCTGTCAATAATCCATGTGTCATTCGCCTGGTCGCCATTGGGAGTGAAGCCGGAAGGAATTTCAAACTCAACAAAGGTGTACTCCAGTATGATCACTTTTTCTTTGGGCGCGCTTTCTGTTTCCCCGTCATTCACAGTAAAATACAAAGCCTTTGGTTCCAGTAATGGGTCGATGGTGTTACGGTGTATGTATCGCACCGAGCGCAGCGCCATCCGGTATTCTGAAAGCGGGGCTATTCCGGTTAGCCGCAACACGCCGGACTGGAAATCAAAGCTTCCCCTGATATTCCCCGTATTTTGAAATTCAAGCCAGTCCACCTGAGGATAGTAATTACGGGCATGAAAACCGACAACCGCATGGGATAATGTATCATCATCGGCGTCGAGGATGTCTGCAAGGGGTGAAATAAGATCAGGTTCCCCATTGACCTCATAATGCAAGGTGTCATTCTCAAAAATGACCACGGGCGCATCGTTAATCGAAAGTACGGAAACATCCACGCGCGCAGGCGCAACGCTGAAGTGATAGCCATCAAAAGCGCTCCAACCAAAGGAATCCATCCCAAAATAGTTTTCGTTCGGCGTATACTTCAGTCCGGAAAGGGAAGAAACGGAAATGGTATCCCCTGGCTTTACCTCTGCGTCCGACAACAACAGTTTACCCGTGGCGGGCAGCGCGGTTATCCTGATGGCAGCCAGCGGATTATTATTTGCATCGGTATACCCGCTCTGGAACAAGGTAGCGGGGATCATCGCAGGGGTATCCTCCTCGGTGATCATTGAAAGCGAAGTAATGGCGGGCCTTATATTGACGTAAATGCTGAAGGACTGCTGCACCGTGCTGCCAGCATCCTTTACCTGTAGGGTGACAGAAGCATTTCCAGCTGATCCAGCGGCAGGTTTTCCATGCAATGTAGCCTTGCCGTTAGACACCGAACCGAGAGATGCCCAGGCAGGTTTGGAAGGTGCCGACAGTGTGATTTTTTCGCCATCGGGATCAGTAGCAGTAACGTTGTAAAGATACTGTTCATTGATGACAGCGACGACAACCGGGTTTGACGTAAAAAAAGGCGGGTCATTTACAGGCTGTATGATGACCGAAAAAATTCTTGTAACGCGGTTGACGTGCGGACTTACGCCCGAACCGTTATCCGTCACTGTTACTGATAATTGAACCGTACCGAAAACATCCTGCTTTGGCTTAAACTGCAGCAGCCCCGTTACTTCGGCACTGGTGTAAGCAACCTGAAGCAAGTCGAAATATTCAGGTTTGTTTGAGCTCACCGAGATGGTGAGAACCTGCGTTTCCCCGGCACCGGCGCTGATCCCCGCCAGGGTTACGTTCTGCTGTTCGGCATCTTCCAGAAGGGTGATGTTGCTGATCGCGTTAAGGGTCGGGGCTGTATTGATTTCCAGGACATCTATCTGAAAACTGGAAGAATAGGAATTCTGGTGAGGCGCTACATTCGATCCATTGTCAATGGCGACAATGGTGATTGTCACGACTCCCGAGACATTTGGTTTCACAATATATGAAAGTGTCGCGGTGGCCGCCGTGCCGTTGTAATGGATGACAGGGTCTTCAATGATCGCCGCGTTGCTGGATGAGGCAACGAACGTAAGTTGCTGGTCATCCTCCATCGGCCCTTTTGAAATGTCTGTAATCGTGAGAGAACCCGCCGGGGCGTTTTCCGGTACTTGCAGATTGCCAATGGGAGCAAATTCAGGCGCGTCATTTATCTGGTTGACCTGCAGTTTAAAATCAAATGTGGAGCTGTTGTTAATGCCATCATTCACCCTTACCGGTACTGTCAAAGTTCCGGTGAAATTAACGGCCGGGGTAATGGTCTGGCCGGATAAGGTGTAATTAAGACCTGGCGAAACGAATAGTGAAAAACCGGTGGGATAAGCATTATCCGGATCATATACAGTGAGGTACGACAATTCAATGCTTACGGGCTTTTCCTCGTCAGTGAATAGCGCCAGCTGACCAGTGATGAGCGGCGCATCGTTCGCATTCCCCACCTGGATCTGAAAAGCAAAGGGCGCACTGTTATCGGTTCCATCGTTCACCATGACACTGACATTCAGGGTGCCATTGAAATCCACAGCGGGCGTGACCGTGGTGCCGGACACAGTGTAATTTATTCCTGACGAAACAAGAAGGGTAAAACCCGACGGGAAGGCGTTGTCCACATCCAGCACATCAAGATGTGACAATTGGATGGTCACCTGTGTGTCCTCACCAGCTTCTACAACCGTCTGACCCGTGATCACGGGCAGGTCATTAACAGGTGTAACTCCGACTTTCAGATCAAAAACATTACTCGTCAGTTCTCCATCGCTTACCTGTACGGGAACCGTTAACTCCCCGTAAAAATCCTGAAAGGGAACAATCGTACTTTCAATCAAAGTGTAGCTGTCGCCGGGAAAAATCAGCAGCGTGAACGCTGTATTATCAGGATCGCTTACTATAAGGTCTATGATCGCGATGGTTTTGGAAACATCTTCCGCGGTAGTGAGTGTTTGCTGACCGGTGATCTGCGGTGCGTCGTTAACGGGAACGACGGAAACCTGAAGTGCATACGGTTCACTGTTGGCAGTACCATCGTTCACGACAACGCTGACAGACAGGGGGCCGGTGAAATCTGTTGAAGGCGTCACATCAGTGCCTGAAAAAGTATAATTTTCACCAGGCTGAACAGCCAGCGTAAAACCTTCAGGGAATGAATTATCAGGATCCTCGACGACCACATCCTCAAGCGTTAATATGATCGTGCTTCCTTCTGTGAGATCAAGGCTGCGCTGCCCTGTGATCCTGGGCGGATCGTTAATGGCCGTGACGACGATGAGCAGATCAAACGTCTCGCTGTCTTCCGTCCCATCATTAACAAACACGCGCACTGTCAGCTCACCGCTGAAACCTGAGGCGGGAGTGATCAGGTTTCCCGCCACAGAGTAATTGGCACCACTCAGGACGGAAAGTGTGAAGCCGGAAGGATACGCATTATCGGGATCTTCAACCGTAAGGTGAGAAAGCTCCAGCGCGATCGATTGATTTTCAGGCACGCTCAATGACACCTGACCAGTGATCAAAGGTTTGTCATTCACGCCCTGAACAGTAATGTGCAGCGCAAAGGGTGCACTGTCATTCGTTCCGTCATTCACAACAACAGGTACCACCAAATCCCCCGCAAAATTGTCAGCGGGTGTGATCATCTCCCCTGTCACCGTATAATTATCGCCGGGAAGGAGCCTTAAAGTAAAACCTGTCGGATAGGAATTGTCCGGATCCGATACAGTTAAATTCGAAAGCGTTACGGCGATGGGGGTTTCTTCGTTGGTATCGAGCAACGTCTGACCGGTTATAACGGGATCGCTATTGGCCGAAACGTTAACTTTCAAAGCATATGGATCACTGCTTTCCAGCCCATCACTGACCGTGACATTGACTGAAAGCTCGCCGGAAAAACCCGCAGCCGGAGTAATGGTGTTGGTTCCTGTTATCGTATAGTTTGCACCCTCCAGTACTGTCAGCGTAAATTCTGTGTGATCCGGATCATCGATAACAAGATCAGTCACCGCAATGGCGAGGGGTTGATTGTGACCGGTGGTGAGAGGATCCGGTTGCTGCCCGGTGATGCGGGGACGATCGTTCACTGCTGTGACGGAAATCCGTAAATTACGGGGCTTACTGTCGTCTTCGCCGTCATTCACCCTCACCGGTACAGAGAGATCACCTGTAAAGTCCGGGGCCGGCGTGATCGTCAGTCCGGAGACCGTATAATTCGTTCCTCCCGCGATGGCGATCGAAAAATCAGCAGGGTAGGAATTATCGGGATCTTCGACGAGCAAATTATCGGGAGTGATGGTCAGGGCCTGATCTTCCGGCGTCGTGATGACGTCAGGGCTTTGGCCCGTGATCACCGGCGCGACATTGTCTTCAGCAACCAGCAGACTGAGTGCGCTGCCTTTAGGGTCGAAGATCTCATGGAATTTCACTTCAGAGGGAAATAAGGCCCTGGCGTGGCACAAAATTGTTATTATACCCGTTGAAAGCATGAAAAGCACCAGCCAAAACAATCGTTTGGAATCAAATGGGTACAAATAATACAGGTTAATCACGCGCCACTTATATATAATTTGATGTTCCAATTTTTCCACAGTTTATCACCAGAACCCATGACCTCCGCAATCGCATCCATTTTCTGGACTGGTCTTTTATTTATCTTCTACACTTATTTAGGATACGGTCTTGTCATCTTTATCCTGTCAAAAGTCAAAAGTCGGTCTAAGCGCGTCAATCATGTAGTGGACAAAGACTTACCCGGGGTTACTATTCTGATTGCTGCATATAATGAGGAACAGTGTATTGAGGATAAGATCACAAATACTTTAAATCTTGATTACCCTAAGGATAAATTGTCAATCTTCTTCGTCACCGATGGGTCGACAGACAATACCCATGACATCGTAAAAAAATTTCATGCCGTGAAGCTGTTTCATGATTTTCAAAGAAGGGGAAAAATCCATGCGGTAAACAGGGTGATGAAGTATGTAACTACTCCCATTGTGGTCTTCTCCGATGCGAACACGCTGTTAAATGGCCCGGCGATCCGCAATCTCGTAAGACATTATCAGGATGAACGGGTTGGAGGTGTTGCAGGCGAAAAACGCATTTATATGAGCTCGGAAGACAACGCCTCCGGGTCCGGAGAAGGGTTTTACTGGAAATATGAATCCTTCCTAAAGAAAAAAGACGCAGAGGTCTATTCCATTGTGGGCGCGGCGGGCGAACTGTTTTCCATTCGCACAAACTTATACGAGTCGCCGGCGGAAAACACCATTATTGAAGATTTTGTCTTATCAATGACCATCTGCGCGAAAGGTTTCCGCTTTGCGTATGAACCGGAAGCATACGCGCTGGAAACGGCATCCGCTTCAGTGGGAGAAGAATGGAAGCGCAAAGTGAGGATCT
>JBBEBN010000210.1:0-5399 GCA_040882305.1 Cyclobacteriaceae bacterium | reverse complement strand
ACTGCCACCGCCCACATCAATGTGCAGGTAGGTCTTATCCGTCAGGTAAGATTGAATGGCGCGGTTGATGAGCTCCGCCTCGCGGTTGCCGTCGATAATGTGAATAGCAATACCCAATTCTTCAAAGACCTCCCTCACGAGTTCCGGTCCGTTCTCGGCTTCGCGCATGGCTGACGTGGCGCAGAACATGTAATCGTGTACTTCATACAGCTCCAGCAAAATCTTGTACGCCCTCATCAGCTTCTTGAACTTCACCTGACTGTGGGCGCTGATACGACCGGTCGTAAATACATCGTGACCCAGGCGCAGGGGAAAACGAACGTATTCAAGCTTTTTGAATAATACCGGGTCATGGTTGTCCAAAATCGTGGACACCTGAAAGCGGATAGCATTGGACCCGATATCGACTGCTGCCAGTTTCAAGGAATAATTTGTATTTATTTCAGCGCGTCCCAACCTGAGGGACACATCCTGTGTCATATTGTTAGGTGCAAAAGTATCAAACTTTCTCCTAATCGATGACGTAACATTTAAGATATAGCAGTATATGGGAAAAAAGTACAGTCTTCTCACCCTAAATTTTGTCACCATCTGCTTGACAGGCTGTTATTACCTTGAACAGCCGGACAGCTATACAAACAGGATCGTTGATACGACGAGGGTGGATGGTTATATTCCTGTTTACGGGACCTCCGAATACCAGGACATCGCGGTTAAGGAATCGAGACCCGTTGTTGATCCGGGAAAGATCTATGTCTACGGCAAGTATTTGCTGGTGAATGAAAAAAAGAAAGGCATTCACGTATTTGACAATTCAAATCCGGGTGAACCCGTTGGTGTGGGATTTCTGCAGCTGTTGGGGAACACCGACATGGCGATCAAAGACGGATTGTTATATGCCGATTACATGGGAAACCTTGTAGCATTGACGATAAACGACTTCAAGAGCATAGAAGAAAACGGAAGGCTTCCGTTGCGCAATTGGAATTATGGTCTTCCACCACCGCCTGGTTTTCACTTTGAATGCATCGATCCGGGGAAAGGGCTTGTTGTATCGTGGAAAAAAGAGAAATTGTTAAATCCCGGCTGTTATGCGATCCAATAAATTACTCCTTTCTCTTCTCATATTGTCAATCTCCATTGCATGTGAGAACGATGCGGCACTGAATGCGTCGGGTGGCACCGGTCAGGGCGGCTCAATGACGCGGTTTGCAGTCAGCGGCAATTATCTCTACCTCCTGGATAACACAAACATAAAAGTCTTTGGCATTGCATTGGGTAAATTTGAACAGCTGCAGGAGCTTTATGTGGGATGGGGAATGGAAACCATCTTTGCAAAAGGCGAATACCTTTATCTCGGCGCCAGGGAGGCCATGTATATTTATTCCGTCACTGATCCGGAATCCCCTCTTTTTATTTTCCGTTACCAGCATCTGGTATCCTGTGACCCGGTGGTTGTCCAGGGAAACCGCGCCTATGTTACCATGCGCGGGGGTTCGTCCTGTAACAGAGGAATGAACGCTCTCGAGATCATTGACATTACCGACCGCTATAATCCCAGGCTGATAGTAAACTATCCGATGGAAACTCCGCATGGTCTTGGTATAGACCAAACACGGTTGTTCATCTGTCAAGGTGAAAAAGGGTTAAGCGTGCTCGATGTTAGTGATGAAAAAGATCCCGGAGTAATTGCCCATCGGGATGATTTCTTTGCGTATGACGTAATTGTAAGAGAAGGACTTGCCACCATCACCGGCGAAGATGGTATCTTTCAGTTCTCATACAGCCATGTGGACGCCGACATAAATCTCATCAGCAAAATCCCCGTTTTCCGCGAGGACCTGTAAAATGCGCCTGCTCGTCTGCGGATTGATATTATTTGGGCAAACTTGTGCGTTTGCCCAGGAGCCTTTAACGGCCTTCCGCCTCGTACCGGATAAAGCTATTAAGGTCAGTCCCTTGCACCTGCTGAATTTTTATCCGACCATCGAACTCTCGTATGAGCAAAAGGTATTTACCCGTTTTACTACCCAATTTGAAATGGGTTTTGTTTTGGATTATCCGTCGAGCGTCGATGAATCGTTTCAAAACAAGCGGGGTGTTAAGATCAAGCTGGAAGGCCGATACTATTTCACGTCTTCCCCTGACCGCGAGAGGATTTACTACACCGCATTTGAACCTTATTTCAATGCGATCAACTTCGACCGGAACAGGGTGTTTACGGAGTGTTTCGACCTGGAATGCAACCACCGTTTTACAAGGGAATACGCTTACAAGACCCGCTACCGCGAGCAGGGTATAAACCTCAAGGCCGGGATAGTCCGGTATCTCGGTCGCGCTATCTTCCTCGACTTTAACTCAGGATTAAGTTTGCGTCATGTTGACTATGATAGTCCCAACACTGGTTCCCGCTCCGTGATTGACGATATGTGGCCATCCTTCCAAATCCCAAACGAAAACGACCGCCTCGCACTCTCCCCTAACATGGGTTTCCGGCTTGGCTATCGGTTCAGGTAATTTTTTGTTCGTTTCAAATCTATTCCTTTTCTTTGCACTGCTTATCCAGAAAGACCGAGGGAATGGGCCCTTTGACGTCTTAGCATCCTATCCTCCAGCCCGTTTGGAGGGTGTTGTGCTAAATCCCATCACGAGCTTCATGCATCGTGAGAAGATAAGTAACCCATCCTTGGGCTTTCTGGATAGTGTATGAAAACTATTTTCCGGCAAGCCTATGAAAATCGAAGACATTTTAAAAGAACGCATCCTCATACTGGATGGGGCTATGGGCACCATGATCCAGCGTCATACCCTGGAAGAGGCGGATTTCCGCGGTGAAAAATTCAAGAACCACGGACATCCCCTGAAGGGAAATAACGACCTGCTTTCGATCACACGCCCGGACATCATCAGAGATATTCACAGGCAGTACCTCGAAGCGGGTGCGGATATTATTGAAACCAATACTTTCAGCGGAACCACGATCGCGCAGGCGGACTATCACCTGGAGGAGTACGTGTATGAACTGAATTATCAGTCCGCAAAGATCGCCAGGGAGGTTGCCGATGAGTTTACGAAAAAGGAGCCGGACAAACCCCGCTTTGTTGCCGGTGCGATGGGGCCGACGAATAAAACGGCGTCTCTTTCTCCGGAGGTTAATAACCCGGGCTTCCGGTCCGTCACCTTTGATCAGTTAGCGGTGGCGTTCAAGGAGCAGGCCCGCGCACTTATTGATGGAGGCGTGGATATGCTTTTACTGGAAACGATTATCGATACATTAAACGCGAAGGCGGCGCTGTTTGCCATCCAGGAGCTGTTTGAAGAAATCGGCAGGCAAGTTCCCGTAATGGTTTCCGGTACGATCACCGATGCCAGCGGCCGTACGCTTTCCGGACAAACCACCGAAGCGTTCCTCATCTCTGTGTCGCATGTGCCGCTGTTGAGCATCGGCCTGAACTGCGCGTTGGGGGCCAGTGCGTTGCGACCTTATCTGCAGGTGTTGAATGAAAAAGCTCGCTGCTTCGTCAGCGCCTATCCAAATGCCGGATTGCCGAATGAGTTCGGGCAATACGATCAGACACCCGATGAAATGGCCGCGCAGGTGGAGGAATATCTGAAGGAAGGGCTGGTGAATTTTCTCGGAGGATGCTGTGGCACGACACCGGAACACATTAGGAAGATTGCAGATGTTGCTGCCAAATATCAGCCGAGGAAGGTTGAACTGGTTGAGAGTCCGTAGTCCATGGTCCATGGTCGATAGTCCATAGTCGATAGTCCATGGTCGATAGTCGATAGTCGATAGTTCCATGGTCCATAGTAGGTGATCCATGATTCATGGCTGATCAATAAATGTTAAATAATTATTCACTTAAAAACCCTCTTAATTATGGCCTTTAAATTCGAAAATTTGAAAGTTTGGGAGAAAGCCGTTGACTTGTCTGGTGATATTTCAGATGCAGTTAAGAGTTTTCCCAAAGACGAGTTGTTTGTTTTAACATCTCAAATTAAACGCGCCGGCGATTCAATTTCCTTAAACATCGCTGAAGGTTCAACAGGGCAGACTAACCCGGAGTTTAGAAAGTTCCTAGGTTATTCTATACGATCAGCCATTGAGGTAGTTGGCTGTATCTTTTTAGCTAAAAGAAGGAAACTTTTTACATCAGATCAGTTTGATCATTTTTATATGAAGCTTACCGAATTAATAAAAGGCATTCAAGCCTCAAGGAATTCAATAAGGTAAAATTAGCTCCTGGATCATGACGCTGGTCAACAAGGTGTCGACCGTCGGCCATGGACCATGGACCATCGACAATGGACTATTCTACTTAATAATGAGTAACACGTTAAAACTAAGCGGCCTCGAGGCTGTAGAGATCACACCGCAATCGAATTTTGTAAATATTGGAGAACGGACGAACGTAACGGGGTCGAAGAAATTCCTTAACCTGATCCAGTCGGATAAATTTGAAGAGGCGCTGGACGTCGCCCTCGACCAGGTGCGGGGCGGCGCGCAGGTGATCGATGTGAACATGGACGAAGGGATGCTCGACTCAAAGGCGGCCATGGTCAGGTTCCTCAACCTGATGGCGGCGGAACCCGAGATCTCCCGTATCCCCGTGATGATCGATTCATCCAAGTGGGAAGTGATCGAAGCGGGGCTCAAATGTCTGCAGGGCAAAGGCATTGTCAACTCCATCAGCATGAAGGGCGGGGAAGAGGAATTCATCCGCCAGGCAAAGCTTGTAAAGCGTTATGGCGCCGCCGTTGTGGTAATGGCCTTCGATGAGAACGGGCAGGCCGATACCTATGAAAAGAGGATCTCCATTTGCAAACGCGCCTACGATATACTGGTGGATCAGGTGAAGTTTGCGCCCGAGGACATTATTTTCGATCCGAATATTTTTCCCGTCGCCACGGGGATAGAGGAACACCGGAATTATGCGATGGATTTTTTCCGCGCCGCCAAATGGATACGTCAAAATCTTCCCCATGCGCACGTCAGCGGGGGCGTGAGCAATGTTTCCTTTAGTTTTCGCGGAAATCAAAAGGTGCGGGAAGCGATGCATGCCGCCTTTCTTTACCACGCCATTCAGCACGGTATGGATATGGGCATCGTGAATCCTAGCATGCTTGAAGTTTATGTCGAGATCGATAAAGACCTGCTGGAGCGCGTGGAAGATGTGCTCCTCAACCGCCGGGACGACGCTACGGAAAGGCTATTGGAATTTGCCGAAACGGTAAAGGGATCGGCGAAAAAGAAAGAGGTCGATACAGAATGGCGAAAAAGTAGTGTCGAAGAAAGGCTGACGCATTCCCTCGTGAAAGGAATCATAGACTTCATCGACCAGGACACGGAGGAGGCGCGTCAGAAATACACCCGGCCACTGCTGGTGATCGAGGGC
>JBBEBN010000209.1:0-5418 GCA_040882305.1 Cyclobacteriaceae bacterium | reverse complement strand
TACCGGCTGCTTCTGCAAAGGCACAATTTTTTTCTTTTGGATCAACGGAAAATTGTGTTGGAGATAACGTACCCCTTTGCGCGATCTAGCGGTTAATCCGAATCGCAAAGGGGATTTTCTTGAGTGGCTGGTCTTCGTTATGGACCTTCACCGAAGCCATTTGGTCGATCACTTCGAATCCTTCAACCACCTCTCCGAACGTCGTGTATTGCTGATCCAGGGACATGTATCCCCCGGAGGTTATATAGATCTCCTTTTGTTCCGTGGTAAGGGTCAACCCCAGGTTTTGCGCCTCCTCGTCTACCTGGTAATCTTTATACCTGGATCCCTGCACGATAAAAAATTCTGTTGAGGATGACTGAAATTCCGGGTTGTCGTCATCCGAGCGGGCCATTGAAAGAGCCCCCCTTTTGTGAATGAGATCCTTGCCGAACTCCGCCGGCACGTCGTATTTCAATTCCTTCGGATGAATTCCCGCCTGGATCATAAACTGGGAAACGATCCTGTAAAATACCGCCTCATCGTATACGCCTTCCTTTATGTTCTTTACAAAGTTGGCGCGGTGCAGCGGCGTTTCATCGTACAGGCGGATACGCACGTTTCCAAATTCGGTTTCTATCATCACGTCCTTTTCGGGATTTGCCTGACCGTACCGGGTCAATTCCTCCCTCACCCTTTCGGGATTGATCTCTGTTACCCGCTTCTGCCGGTCGCACGACAGGGCCAGAATGGCGAAAAGTAATATATTGCAATATCTCATGGCTGGGAAATAAACGGTTCCAAAGTAAGGGATTTGTGCCTTGTCGCCAACAACAATGATCGGGTTCGAGGATAAAGGTACCGTTGTCATGCGGGGCGATTTTGCCATCTCTCGCGCCACGATTTCGTCAGATTGATGTGTGCGCTGGATCCGAAGTGGAGAGGACCGCTATTTGAGTAATATTTGTATGTTTTACATCACAAAAGATGCCGAATCATAAAATACATTTCGCGAACTTTAGCCCCAAACATAGAGCTGTATGATTGTTTTGCACGTTGACGATGACCCGGATGACAGCGCTTTGTTCTGTGAAGCCTTAAAAGAAGCGGCACCCGCTTATACCTGTCTGGTGGCGGACAGCGCCGCTTCCGCCTTCGAGATACTTTCCGACAGGCAGAAGATCCCTGACTATATTTTTCTCGATATAAACATGCCCAAAATGAATGGGTTGGAATGTCTGAAACTCATTAAGAACAACCATGCCCTGAATCACATCAAGGTGATCATGTACTCCACGGCTGCTGATCCCGCCAATTTAAAAGAGTTCAAAAAATTAGGCGCCGGTTATTTGCCTAAGCCCGACCGCTTCGAGACGCTGGTAAAGAGCCTGACGGAGATACTGAATTAGTCCACGGCCCGCAGTCGATGGTTGGCCTTTGGTCAATGGTGGGAGGGTGCGACAGTTGTACCCGACGTTACAAATTGATGCGGCGGAGGTGTTTATTTAGATCCTCGTTGGTGGCAAGGGAAACGCGCATGATCTTTCGCGTTACCGGATGGTGGTAGACCTCAACGTAGCGCATTTTCATGTGATACAGCTTTACCGTGGCGCCATGGAAATCAGTTGTAATAAGGTGTTGGCCCTTTTTCAGGATCAGGTTTGTCCTTTCCCTGAGATCCAGACAGTGGAAATCTTCATTCATACAGGTTAGGTTATCCACCAAATATAAAAAATCAAGGAATTTTCTTCGGTACAGTTGCTTTCTGTAATAATACTCGCGTAATAAACTGAGGGAATTGATCCGATTTGAGTTGCTCTTCGCCGTTGGCAAAAAAAAAACCAGTGTTCCTTCGAACACCGGTTGTGTAAATGACGAAAAAATTCAGGCGGCAACCTGAGTTTCTTCCTTGGTTTCTTCCTCGACCGCCTTCACCACTTCCTTGCGGAGAACACGGAACATAAAATTTTTATCCATACTGAGTTCGTAGGGCGCCTCGCTCAGAAGTTCTGACGCTCTTTTTGATTGCTGCAACACCTGAAGGAGGTTTTTTGCAACCGTCGATGTTTTGATATTGTTTAAAGCCCGTCCGTTAGAAGCCTCCAACGTAAAGCTAAAACCTGTTTTTTCCTTCTGGCCAATTGCCTTGAATTCATGCGCAAAGAGTTTGTACTGCTGCGGTCCGTTTTCAACCGCCGCTGACATCAGTTGCAGAATTACAGGGCGATATTTGTTCCATAAAGAAGAATAAGGATTTGTTTCGGCAAGCATCATATTAATTTTTGTTATTTAGTAGTTTTCATCGCAGTGAACACCATTAACAGAAGATTCTATGGTGCGCTTCGTATTCAGCCAAAGGGTTTCTTCAAATGTTGTTGCGAAAGGCCCAAAAGATCAGCAATATAAGGATTTAAAGTATAACACGGTGCGAATAATATTAATTCCGGGATACTGGGCCTAAACAGGAATTATGTCGAAGGCTTGAAAAAAAGCATATCATTTTCATTCTTTATGTCTGAAACCAGGCAACAAACGAGGCCGGATGCATAAAGTACACACCCGTATAGCTGCCCTTCGTGATAAACATCTTATTTTTAAAAATGAAAAAAATTTACAACACCAGCCTTCCCGAAAAATACGGCCACATTGCCCTGTTGGTTTTCCGGGTAATCGCCGCGGGCTTCATGCTCACCCATGGTATTCCGAAATTGCAAAGACTCCTGTCGGGTGAGGAAATCAAATTTGCAGATCCCTATGGATTAGGACCTGCGACCTCTTTTGTGCTGGTGATTTTTGCCGAGTTTTTATGTTCTATACTGGTGAGTTTAGGACTGCTGACCAGGCTCGCCGTGATACCCCTGATGATCACCATGGCCACCGCCGTGATCTTTGCGCATGCCGACGATCCGTTCGGCGTGAAGGAAAAACCGCTTCTTTTCCTCCTCATCTTTGCTTTGCTGTTTGTATTTGGCAGCGGTCGGTATTCGATTGACAGGATACTGGAGAGGGGGCGGTTTGGGAATCAGTGATCAGTGACCTTCCGGGCCGCTCGTTTTATGAATCCGGATATGACGCCAGAGGGGTGGATTGGCGGCGGAAGCAACGTCGGGGGAAGATTTCCCGCGAAGGCAATTTGACCGGCTGGAAAACCAACAAAACCGGCGTAATAAGAAATTTACGAAATATTATTTTCAAATAAAATGAAACTTTTTTCTGAACGACTTCATCCAAAAGGAAGGAAAGTGTTGTCTGATGCCGGTAAAAAAATCCTCCCAGACTGGGGATACCCCGCGTGTTGATATTTTCGTTTAAATAAAAATAAACCTCCGGCTTATGATCCGCAATTACCTCATGATTACCCTCCGCAACTTTCAGCGTCAGAAGTTGTTTGCACTGCTGAATATGTTTGGCCTCGCACTGGGAATAGCAAGCGCCATCCTTATTTTTCTCTATGTCACTGATGAGTTGCAATACGATTCCATGCATCCCTACGGCAACGATACCTACCGGGTGGGCGTCAGGTTTACGAATTCCGACGGAAGGATATTTAACAACACTGTAGCTCCCGGCTTCTTTGCCAGACAGTTGAAGGAAACAAGAACGGAGGTAAGTGACGCAACCCGTATCGCCTGGATCGGTTACCCCACATCCCTTCACCATAAGGAGAGGGACAAGATCATCCTGACGGAAGAGATCCGCTGGGCTGAACCGCATTTTGACAGATTACTTTCGTTCGATCTTCTCAAGGGCAATCGCGAGAAAATGTTTGACGATCACAACAGCATGGTGATCAGCGAAGCGGGAGCGCGGAAACTCTTTGGAGATCTCGATCCCATGGGTCAGATCATTTCGGTGAAACATACCTGGGGAACCCAGAATCGTGAGATCGATGTCGCGATAACCGGGGTGTATCGCGATTTCCCTGTCAATTCCCACTTTAAGCCCCAGTTCATCTTAAACGTCAATGCGCTGCGGGGCATTCAGGAAGATTTTGATACTTATATGGAGGGAGCGACCTTGCAGAATTCTGAATTCTTTGAAACCTATCTGGTATTGAAAGAGGGCGCGGATGTGGCGGAGATCCAGAAAACCCTGGACGTCCTGGCGAGGCAAATGACGGAATCAGATTCGGGGTTCGTTGCGGCGGGTTGGAAAATGCAGCCTTTTATGGTGAAACTCTCAGACCTCCATTTCGATCAGGAAAACCTTTGGGAGGTGGGCGGCGCGCGGGGCGACATGAAGTACCTGGCTATCTTTAGCGGTGTAGCCGTGCTGATATTGTTGATCGCCTGTATCAACTATATGAATCTCGCAACAGCCCGTTCTGCGAGAAGGGCCAGGGAAGTGGGTCTGCGCAAATCCATGGGCAGTAACCGCAGCCAGATCGCCAAACAATTTTTTTATGAATCTTCCCTTACTACGTTTGCGTCGCTGATGATGGCCGTATTGCTTGTCCTCATTTTTCTCACTCCCTTTAATCAGCTTGCCCACAAGAGTTTTACCGTAGCTTCGCTGCTGGATCCTTATATGATAGGAGTAGTATTGTTTGTTGTCGGATTCATGGCTTTCATTTCCGGGAGTTATCCGGCGATTTATCTGTCGGGCTTTCGTCCGTCGGAGGTATTGAAAGGCCAGGTAGTGAAAGGTTCCGGTGCGGAGTTGTTCAGGAAGACCCTTGTAGCCATTCAGTATACCGTCTCGATGGTGCTGATCATCTCAACGCTGATCATTGTCCGGCAGATGGACCACATGCAGCACTCAAAACTGAATGAGCATGGGGATCAATTACTTTCCATCCGCTACGGAGGTATTGCGCCGCAGGAAAAGTTTGCCGCGTTTAAGAACGCAGTTTTAGAGGATAAGGATATTGAGTACGTGACGATGGCGAACCATCTACCCAGGTTGAATTATTTTGGAGGCATCGGCGCCAGCGTCAAATTTCCCGAGTTTGGAGATAAGGCCTTGCAGTGGAGTCAGCTCAATGTGGATTTCGATTTTCCAAAAACCTACCAGCTGGAATTTGTCGCGGGACGTGATTTTATGGAGGGAAATCCCGGGGATTCTTCCTCGGTCCTCATCAATGAAACTGCCGTGAGGTCACTCGCGCAACCACTTGAAAAGATCATCGGAGCAACGGTGACGGATCAGTATGACAACAACAGATCGTTCACGGTCATCGGTGTCGTCAAAGACTTTCCCTACCGATCGATGCATCAGGCTATCGAGCCGCTTATTGTCAATCCCCGCGTTCATTTTATTGACCGCATTGCGTATGTAAAGTTACCGGTGGGAAAATTTCAGGAGAAGATAAGGGTTATTGAGAACACCTGGAAAGAGATCTTTCCGGATGTTGGATTCGATTATTGGTTTGTGAGCGATGAATTCAACCGCATGTACCTGGCGGAAGGGCGGGTGTCTTCGCTAGCGAAGAGTTTTGCG
>JBBEBN010000208.1:0-5429 GCA_040882305.1 Cyclobacteriaceae bacterium | reverse complement strand
GATTTGAAGACGCTCACCGGATTTTTAACAATTTAAGCCGTCTCACCGATAATGAAGTTGCATTAACTTTTAAAATCCACCTTAAAATAATTATTATTGTAGGATATACATGACACCCCAAAACAAAAGTTAACCTTGCAATCAGCTGCGCTCAACTATAAGCTTATAAAAAAAATCAAAGATGAGCGTTTTGATGTCGAACATATCAATCAATACCACCTCATGCTCCACCTTGGGGCCCGCGACCTGCAGGTAGGAGTTGTCGATTCCGTCGAAAACAAAATGCTGTTGCTGGAGGATTTTGTTTTCCCTTCCCTGTCCTCACAGGAGGAGTTGCAGGAAGTCCTTGAACAGCTTTTTGACGACCATGCTTTGCTGAAGGCCGCATTCTGGAAAAATGTGAAGATCTCTATCAAAAATAACCGCTTTGTCCAGGTGCCGGAGATCCTCTTCGTAGAAGAATCAAAAGGCGAATACCTGAAGTTCAATTCGCGCATGGATGAAGATAAGGAATGCATTCAATCTGTTGTCAACCAGCAATCAAAAGCAGCCACCGTTTTTACTTTCCCGAAGGAATTGAAGGAGTGGTTTAAGAAACTCTATCCTGATACAACCGTTGTTTTCCTCCATCAGTCTGCTGTGCTCATTGAAGGTGTCACGCGTGTGTCAGAGCACCGGAAAGACAATCCTCTTTACATTTACGTGGACCGGTTCAAGCTGCATATTCTCTCCGCGAGGCAGGGCAAGCTGATCTACTACAATCAGTTTGTGATCAGGCAATTCTCCGAATATGTAAAATACATCATGCTGGTGATGAAGACGCTGAACTTCAGCCAGGAAAACAGTCAGATTGTCCTCTGGGGTTATGTCGGAAAGAATTCACCTCATTACAACGAATTCTACAAGTACATTAAGAACGTCGTCTTCGGCTACCGGCCCAAGCACATAAAATTCGGATACATGTTTGATGAGATACAGGACCACCATTTCTTTGATCTGTACAGCATGAACCTTATTGGGAATTAGGCATTAGGCATTCTCATTAGGCATTGGGAGATTGTACTCAAAATGAGAGATTCCCTATTGCAGAATTACAGAATTGTGGCATGGCCATGCCTATGGCACAGAATTACGAAATTGCGCGCAGGCAGGTGGGATGGTAGGCATCAGGCATTGGGGATTAAGTATTGGGTGTTAGGAGAGTGTTCTGAACACCTACCATTCCCTAATTGTAAAACTGCGGAATTTTCGGCATTGCAGAATTGCGCAATGGCACTTGGGATGGTAGCCCCCGTTTCCCTTATTGCCGACTGTCAATTGATTTATTGTCAACTGATTTAGTATGTCTGATAAAAAGATCGCTTTATTTCCCGGCACCTTTGATCCTTTCACAAAGGGCCATGAAGACATTGTCTTAAGGGGCCTTGGGATGTTTGATGAAATCATTATTTCGATCGGCTATAACCCGAAAAAGAGCTCTCGCTATTTTCCCATTGACCGGATGGTGCAGTATATTCAGAAGACTTTTGAAAAATATCCGACGATCAAAGTGGAGACTTACGCGGAGCTGACTGCCGAATATGCGCGGAAGAACGGTGCGCACTATCTCTTGCGCGGCATCCGAAACACGACTGACTTCGAGTATGAGAACAGCATCTCGCAGATCAACCGCAAACTATATCATGAGCTGGAGTCGGTGTTCCTCATCACGTCACCCCAGTTTGCATGGATCAGTTCCTCCATTATCCGCGAAGTTCATGGCTACGGCGGGGATGTATCGGAATATCTCCCCTATGAATTGTAGGCGTCGCCTGTGACCTATTCGGCAGACTTCAGTTCGATCTTCTTATAGTATTGTTCGAAAACGTAGCTGATGGATTTATAAGAATGTTCCAGTGCATGATACACTTCCTTGCGGGTCATCCAGCGTATTTCTTCAATGTCTTCTTCAACGGCGGGCTTCATTTTACTGTCGTCCACACAATCCATGAGGTACCATTTTGTTCTTTTCAGCATGGCGTTTTTGTTCATCGTATAGGTGTGCCAGGTGGTGCAGACTTTGCGGTCTAATTTCACGGTGATATTGCATTCTTCCTGCACTTCGCGGACGGCCGTACCCTTGTAGTTTTCATTTTTCTCCCGCTTGCCCTTGGGCAGATCCCATTTCTTCATCCGGTAGATCATGAGGAATTTTTCCTTTTTGCGGATCAACCCTCCGGCAGCTTTCACAATTTTAAACCTGCTTCGCAGATACTTTTTGACAGGAAGGCCCACACCAATAGAAACGACGACAGAAAGAATATTTGTGGGCACGTTGCTATTGAGCAAACCGAGAAGGGTATCAAAATCCGACTCCTTCACATTCTTGATCCACACATGGTTGATGAGCTTTGCCTGCGTAATGGGTTCCTTCGCAGCATCCAGCACATGATTGTACTGGCCGGCATCGGGAGACAGTTCCACCCCAAGGATTTTTACAGGAATGTCGTTAATGAACAAGATCATCGTTTGCAGCATTTACCCCGTTCGCAAAAGAGCGAATAATTTCCAAGCAGGCAAGCACTTTGAAATATTTTTGGACGGCACCTTAATTTTTTTCTTCCGCTCACCTTTTTATTCAATTGCATTAAGTCCTATTTTTGGATATGCCAATCATTAAAGTGCTGGAAGATACCGCAGCTCCGATTGCGGAAATGCTTCTGAAAATTCAGGCCATCAAACTCAACACCGGCAAGCCTTTTACCTGGAGTTCAGGTTGGAAATCGCCTATTTATTGCGACAACCGGTTGTCTTTATCGTATCCTGACGTGAGGAGAGCAATCAAAAGGGGGCTCACTGATGCCATCCGGGAAAATTTTTTCACAGCCGAATCCATTGCCGGAGTGGCCACCGCCGGCATTGCGCAAGGCGCTCTGGTTGCCGAAGAGCTGGAACTCCCCTTCCTCTACGTAAGACCAAAACCCAAAGGCCATGGCATGGAAAACCTCATCGAAGGAAAGATCGTAAAGAACCAGAAGGTTGTGGTGGTGGAAGACCTCGTCTCCACGGGAGCGAGCTCCCTGAAGGCGGTGGAAGCGTTGCGCGCCGCTGGCTTTAAAGTGCTCGGGATGGTTTCGGTTTTCAGCTACGGCTTTGATCTTGCCACAAGGAATTTTTACGAAGCCGATGTTTCACTCATATCACTCAGCGATTATGGCCATCTGCTCTCACAGGCCGTTCAGGAAAAGTATGTGGGCGAAGACGAGATCATTTCCCTGAAATCATGGCGGGTGGATCCGGCAAACTGGAGCAAATAATTCAGTAACAGGTCAAAAACTGCAGTTTGGAAGGCGTCTCCCCATTTAATACATTTGCGAAACGTTATCGTTCCCATGCAAGACATTCCAAAGAAAGTAACCGAGATATTGGTAGAAAAGCTCGGTATTGCACAATCAGAGATTACACCCGACGCGAATTTTGTTAAGGACCTGGGAATCGATTCGCTCGATTATGCTGAAATTGTGATGGAATTTGAACAAACGTTTGATATCCGCATTCCTGACGACGACGCCGAAAAGCTGCAGACCTTTGGACAGGCCGTCCGCTACATCCAGGATAAACTGAAATAATCAGGCGATCTTCTCCGACTCAAAATAATTCCACAGGCGAATGGCTGCGTTGGAAGTCTCCGACAGAAATGGAGTTGTTTTTTCCGGGTTCGAGAAAGCCGCGAGGCCCCACCCGTTCTGGTGCGCATCCCATGAAACAATGAACTTTTCGCCGGCGATCATCACGACATCCATCTCATATATTTCTTCCTCCCGCTGGTCATAGAGGCCGGTAAATTGAAGTAGAATGTGATCCTTGCTGAACAGCTCTCCCTTTACGCATTCAATACTGTTGAGCCGCATCATTAATTTTGTTTCCGTATTCCAGGCCTTGAAGAGAAGTTTCCGGGGGATGAATTGCATAATTGATAAATTTGAAGCCGCTCTCAGGTGGCCGCCCGTTTGATTGCATGAAATTTAGTAACCTTGAAACGTGGATAGCGAAGTTAAAAAGGTATTTTTCATTATCAATAAATTTTCGGGAACGGGTTATCAGCCCGCGCTGGAAGCCAGTATCCTTAAGGCCGGCAAAGCGGTTGGCGCAGCGAGCGAGCTGGCTTTTACCGACGGCCCGGGGCATGCCACCGCGCTTGCGCAGCAGGCCGTGGCCGCCGGTTTCGACAAGGTCGTAGCCGTGGGAGGAGATGGCACGGTAAATGAAGTGGCAAAAGGCCTGTTGTATTCAGCGGCGAAAATGGGCATCCTCCCAAAAGGCTCTGGCAACGGCCTGGCCAGGCACCTGCGCATCCCCATGAATGTAAACATGGCACTCAAATGCCTTTTTACCAGCCAGGTGATCACCATGGATACCTTTCGCATGAATGGAAAATTATCCGTCAACGTGTCGGGTATTGGCTTTGATGGATACATCGCAAACCTGTTTGGAACGGATAAAAAACGCGGACTCCAGGGCTACACAAAACTCGTGCTTCACGAGTTTATGCATTTCCCTGAATTTGAGGCCCTGATCACACTCGGAGGAAAACAAATGAAAAAGAAGGCGTTCATCATCGCCATCGCCAACTCCTCACAGTACGGAAATAACGCCCGGATTGCACCTGCCGCCTCCGTGTGCGATGAGATCCTGAATGTGAGTGTCCTGAAAAAAATTCCACCTTACCGGCTGGACTTCATCTATTCATTTTTTTCCGGCCACATCGATCAGTCGGCATACTGCGAAACCTTCCCTGTCCGCGACGCCGTCATTGAACTCTACTCACCAATGGCCTTTCATATCGATGGAGAATTCGCAGGCATAGCAGACCGCTTTACAATCGAATTGCAACCCGCATCCCTCAACATGCTGGCACCCCGCGAAGCCGGGAACTTCTAGGCAAGGGAATAAAGGACATAAAAGACATAAAAGCATATCGTGTTAGAGTTCCCTGGAGGCAGGGATGCTCTTATGTCTATACCTTCGGCATGGAGTACTGATTATGGTACTTCGCTGCGAGAAACTTGTTTGCATCAGATTCCCTGAAATTCCGTTTGCCGGCATCCCAATGGACGATCTGGCCCGTGCGGTATGAGATATTTCCCATCTGACATACAGTAGCAACGTGCGCTCCCGCCTGGATGGGACAGGATAACTTATCAAAGTTTCTTGATTTAACCGCCTCGACAAAATTGATGGTGTGTGCATCAAGTCCCGAGCCCTTGTTCGGTTGAAAAGCAAGTGGATCCATGCGTTTTTCATCTGGAATTACCTCCCACCCACCGCGGTCAAGAACTAGGGTTCCATTGTTGCCGATGTAAGCCATCCCGTGGTCGCGGCCATAGTTTCCGTTGCTGATGCTCTGCGCTTGTTCCCACAGCATAGTAAAGTCCCCAAAGTCATAGACG
>JBBEBN010000207.1:0-5437 GCA_040882305.1 Cyclobacteriaceae bacterium | reverse complement strand
GTTTAGAGGACAGGACGGAGAAAAAGGAAGCCGATGTAGAAGATACAATGGCATTGATCCAACGAACTGTTCCAAAAAATGCATGGCAGACAGAAAGGATCGCACAAAAATTAAAAGGCAGGAACCTGGAGGAAACCTGCTCGAACATCTGGCATTTCGTGTACGAACACATTCAATATAAACGGGATGAAGATGGAGTAGAGCAGGTGCGTAGTCCGCGAAGGACATGGTGGGAAAGACAAACGGGCGTTGATTGTGATTGTTACACGGAGTTCATCTGCTCGATTCTATTTGCTCTGAAAATTCCATGCTTCGCCAGAATTACGAAGTATCCGAAAGCCCCTCCTGAAATACCGCGATGGCAGCATGTGTATCCCATCGTACCGAGGAACGGCCAATTGAATGGGGACTTGAAGCGTGGTAATTACATCGCGATGGATTGTGTGAAGGATGAATATGATAGTGAACAACCATTTTTAGAATCTAAAGATTACGATATGAGACTGGAATATCTGGATGGCATCGATCAGGAAGAAACAGGAGAAGATGAAGAAATGCGGGAGATGCTGGGCATAGACGACAGTGAACCCGATAATGTTGACCTGGCAGATCTGGCTGCACTGTATGATGACGAAGAGCTTGGCAACATCTTTAAAAAGATTGGAGGCGCTGTAAAGAAGGTTGCAAAAAAAGTAGGGACGGTTGTAAAAAAAGTCGCGGACAAGATAGGTGACGGTGTGCGGTTTCTTAACCGGTACTTGAATCCGGCAACTATCCTGCTTCGGAACGGATTTTTGCTGGCCATGAAAGTTAACCTGTTGAATGTATCCGGAAGGCTACGCTATGCCTACCTCACCGATGCGCAGGCAACTGCCAAAGGAATGAATCTGGATTCATTAAAGAAACTTCGTGCTGTTAAAGATCGCGCGGAGACAGTCTACTGGCAAGCTGGGGGACGGAAAGAAAATCTAAAGAAGGGCATCCTGAGTGGTAAAGGTAACAAGGACAAGAAAGTGCCATTGAGTGGTTTGGATGGACTGGATGAAGTGTATGCTGATATGGACGAGTACAGGATCATTCACAGTGACGTGAACGACCTCAATGACCTCGGTGATCTCGGAGATCTCGGTGTTGTCACCGCTGCATCCGTTGCAGCCGCCACGGGTGCCGTAGCTGCGATAGGAGCTGCGCTGAAACAAGTAAAAGGCTTATTCACTAAAGACGCAAAAGCAGAACAGTCTTTTCAAAGTGAAACGGATAACGCAAGTGACACCTCTGCCATGCTCCAGACTTCAGCAACTGCTGAAGAAGATCAAGTTATGGAACAGCAGTACACAGAAAGCACTCCGGCTCCATCATATCAAACGCAACCAACTTACAATGAAACGGCTCCGAAATTTCCGGCTGCTCCCAACAGTTCTGCATCTGCTAACGCAGCACTACCAGGTGCCGATGCCGTCAGCCGAAGAGCTACAACTGATGTTACGCAAACATCGGAGAATACTGCGATTCAGAGTAAAGGAGATGCGGAGAAAGGTTTTGTTCAGAAAACCACGGAATGGGTAAAACAAAATCCAGGGAAGACCCTGCTGATCGCAGGTGGTGTAGCAGGTGGAACATTTCTACTGGTGAAAGCCCTTCAAAGCAAACCGAAAAACAATTCACTCAGTGGATTACCCTCGAAGCGCAAGAAAAAACGAAAGAGTAAAAAGGGAAAGTCAAGGCCGAAGAAATCAAAAGTTGCAAATAAAATTCTTCTATGAATATGGGACGCAAGAAAAGCACAAGGAAAAAGAAAGGTGGCGCACTGTCGGGCATGGCCCAGGCAGGAAAGAATGACTATGTGGAAACGGGCAAGGAGGGTTTTCTAACGCTTCTGGCAGCGATAGCGGCAAGTGGAGCAGGCGCAGCGATCGGTAAACATTCTTTGGTTGCCGGAATACCGATTATGTTCTTCGGTATTCATAAAAAGAACGCCTACATCATTGCAGCAGGACTGGGATTAACACTCAGTAACGGGTTTCAAAATCCGGCTCAGGCAAAACCAGCAACAACTACGGAAGGCATGGATGGCTTGAAGGAGATTGCTGAACAGGCAAAGAATCGTGTCGGAACATTCTTTCAAAACTTTAAGGAGAAACTTTATCTCGGTCCGGCAGCCCCGGCAACTACGGACGGATTAGGCGAGGATGAAGTAACCTACTTTGTCAATCCTTATAAAAGTACAGGAGAGATTGATATGTCAGCTATCGATCGTGTACAGGAACAGATCGCAGAAATGACCAGGAATGGAAACAATCTGAGTGAAGTGGATCGGGAATTTTAAATACAAACTTTAAACAATTAAAATTATGCTAGGTGCAATAGGACAACTCATGGAGAGTGAGTACACCAACCCCGCAGAACTGCTGGGATTGAACGGAGAAGTGGATACCGAGTTGTTGGGGTATCTCAATAAGCTAAACCCGATACAGCGGATGAAAGCTGTAAATAAGATGACGAAGAAGCACATTCCCTCACAGGGATCTCGTGCCGAATTTGAAAAGTTCTTTGTTGAGTTGCCAAAACACATCAAAGAACAACTGTTGCAGGGCAAGCTTCGCCTGGCCGACCATCTTATTTACACCATCAAACCGGTGAATGGTGCAAAGACCATTAAGATGTTTGAAAGCCAGGATGTAAAGGAGGTGAGCCTTCGCAATATCAGCAATGCGAAGCTGCCAAAAAATATGGCACTCCTTGTTTCGGGTATCTATCTCCTCCAGGGCAAAGCTACGACTCTTGCTGTGGATGATGTAAAGATCACAACATTCAGCACAATCGAAACTGTGGGGGCATTGGCCAATGGAGAGTTCAAGCTGAAAGCAAATAAGAAACAGCTTGTCAGCGATACATCGAATCGAAATTTCGTGACTAACAATTTCAATATGGTTCCGCAAGGGTTTTACAAACTGGCAAACCCACGGCTTATCCATGATGACGTTGACATCGAATTTGAAATCGAGTTGGGCACGGTCAATGGCCTTGATGCAAACACGGTCATCTATGTCGGATTAGCCGGGACGGCAACTATACCTTAAACAGAATGGAAACGCGGTTGTTGGATAAGATTTACTTCCTGTTGGTTGAAGTTGAGGGGCAGCCTGTAAGCAAGAAGTTTGACCTGGACAAGAATGTGAAGCTGGTACACGGTATCATGCTTAGTTCTGACCGGCCCAACCTATTGTATTACAGGGGCACTCAACGAATCGAACTAAGTGGGGATGAGCTTATGGTTGAAGACTTCGAGAGCAAAATCCTTATGAGTGGGTTGAGTGTTCCTCCAAAAGACAGGTACTGGCCACTTGGGAATGGTGTGGTTGCAGGCAACGGAGAACTAAAAATTCTCTACAAGGACACTGGAAATTCGAATGCTCTCTTTTCTCCTTATAAAGTTATCATCTACGCGCAATGTGAAATGAAATAGCCACAGACACAAGAAGAACAGGGAGCAGCAATGAGTATGGCTATTCGATGTCGTTACAATAAAAATTAGTAAACATCAAATGATCACCACAACAATTAAGAGGAAAATCATCGTCACGAAAGTGGAGGTGACCAAAATGGAAAGGTTTGTTCCTTTTGAGATCAAACTTCCGGCTAACATAACGAGAGTGACGGGACTACTTGTAACCGCATCACGGAAATGAGGTGGGGCACAGTAACCTTTCAGGCGAACGAGCAAGAGGATATATTCTGCGTGGCAGAAGTATTTGAGAATGGTGTGGAGCCATCGGATGAAGCACTCCTCAACATTGAGGATCCGCAATTCGATAGTGACAAAGCATGGGTTACCGGCAAGGTGCCAAAGATCAAACCGGTGAGTATTGAGGGAGACACAACTATACTTCATGCCTGGTTTAAGGGTGAGACATTCGATGGTGCCTTTGTGATCAGAATTTATGTGGAGTATGAGCTGGCCGAAGAACTTCAGAAAGTTGATTTGGAAAAAGTGGAAGGCGAGGACACAAAGGCTGATTTGGAACCACAGGAGATTCATTTATGACGGAACAATTCATCCTGGAGTATACTCCCCAACGAATAAAGCAGTTGCGGTATTCCAAATACCACCTCCGCTATCGCGACCTGGTTATTGAGGGGAATAGTTCGCGAGTGATCAGTGCTTACAATGAGTTGTACTTCATCGTAGACGATCCACCCGGGGTAATTGTGGAATCTGATTATGGACTTTTCGATTCGACCGATAACCCGATTCCGGAAAGTGTTCACCAGCATCGTGGAGAAATAATGATTACGAATCCCGGTGCTGACAAACGGAGAATAAAATTCATTCAGATAATAATTGTGAATTGATATGGCATTGATAAACAAACAAAAGTATGACCCGGTACAAGTTCAAAAGCTGGCCGACATCATAAGAATCTATCACGAAAAAGGTCAGCCGATTGATTATGAAATCGCTGTTGACGGGCTGAAGGTGGTACGCAGGACCAGCGACCCCGACATGTTCTACCTATTCGAGAATTTTGTTACCGCAGACACGAAGGCTGTTGAGATAATCTTTTATACCGGAACCAGTAATGTAAACGAAAGGCGCTTATTCTCTTTTGTTGATGATGTAGAAGAGAGGGGGTTAAGCGGTTTTGAAGTACAGGCTCAGGTAAAGGAACAATTAGGTGAGCAAAAAAAGGAATTGCTAAAGGAGCTTCACTACGATCAGCTCGTGAAGGAAAACCAGGGACTCAAAGACGATGTAGCGGAACTGGAAAAGGAAGTTGAACAACTTGAAAAAGAAAAACAAGTACTTCTCGATAGCCAGTCACCGCTTAAAGGATTCCTGGGTGAAGTCGGTTCCAGCCTTGTGGAGAGTTTCATTCGCAGAAACCCAAATGTCATTAAGGGCATACCGGGTGGAGAAGCGTTGGCAGGTCTGATGAATGCAGAAGCCAAGCCGGATGAAAGCAAGGCTGAAAATACAGAGGTAAGTTTTCAGCCTAAAGGAAAAACCCAATCACTGAGCGAAGAAGATCAGGCTGCGATCACATTTGTCAATCAGCTCAAGTCACAATTCTCAAAGGACGAATTCGACAAGATTTTACTCATCCTACAGACGCTTGCCGATGACAAGAGCAAGATTGATCTTATCCTCAATCATGTAAACATAAAACAGGTGTAGCTATGAACAGGTATTCGTTCGACATAACAATAGAAGCAAGCTCACCACAAGAAGCGGAGACAAAACTAAAAGCGGCTTCGGTACTCATGCAAAAGTTAAAAGCAAATGAGCTTTCAAAATTGGCTGAAGTTGTCAAGAATGATCCAATTAAAACGGCCATCGCTAAAAGAGCTTTAGGGCTATAAATGAGGGATGAAATATGAAGTTAGGTGCGCAGGAAGTAAAGACCTTAAAAAACGTAGCGATAGTTTCGACCATTGC
>JBBEBN010000206.1:0-5438 GCA_040882305.1 Cyclobacteriaceae bacterium | reverse complement strand
AGGGCCTATTCCCCGGGGCGACTAGCATTAATTTAATGACCTCAAACCGCGGATCTTTAAATTGGTGGAGGCGCAGAAGAAATCGGTAAATGAATACCTGAACACGGCCCGGAAATTAATCCATGACGGAACTGAGAAGGAAGGCGGCCTGAACCTGTTCCGCGTTTACCGCTCCATGCCCAAGCACAAACCTTTGATAAAATATCTTAGCGAGCCGGGCATCAAGGCCATCCTTCAACGCACGGAAAACTATTACCTGCAGGACAACAAACGGAATATGCCAGAGGCCGACAGGCCTTTGTATTTTATCATCGATGAAAAAGATAACAGTGTTGAGCTGACGGAAAAAGGTATTGACCTCATCACAGGCGAGGGAGAGGACGCCACTTTCTTTATTCTTCCCGAGATCGGAACGGAAATAAACAAGCTGGAACAGGACACTTCGCTGGATGACAATGCGCGGTTCCAGAAAAAGGAAGAACTCATCCGGGATTACCGGGTAAAGTCGCAGCGGATCCACAGCATAAACCAGCTTTTAAAGGCCTACACCCTTTTTGAAAAAGACACCGAATACATCATCGTTGAAGGCAAGGTCAAGATCGTTGATGAACAAACAGGCCGTGTGATGGAAGGGCGCCGGTATTCGGACGGTTTACACCAGGCTATTGAGGCGAAGGAAAATGTAAAGGTGGAGGATGCCACACAGACCTATGCCACCATTACTCTTCAGAATTATTTCCGCATGTACCACAAGCTCGCGGGTATGACGGGTACGGCTGAAACCGAGGCGGGTGAGCTTTGGGATATTTACAAATTGGATGTGGTGGTGATCCCCACCAACAGGCCAGCCGTCAGAAAAGATTACGATGATCTTGTCTACAAGACCATCCGTGAAAAATTCAATGCGGTGATCGAAGACATTGTGCGCCTCACCGGAGAGGGCAGGCCCGTACTTGTGGGTACAACTTCCGTTGAAATTTCCGAGCTTGTCAGCAGGATGCTCCAGATCAGAAAGATCAAGCACCAGGTATTGAACGCCAAGCAACACCAGCGCGAGGCCGAAGTTGTAGCCGAAGCAGGTAAGCCCGGAACCGTGACGATCGCCACGAACATGGCCGGCCGCGGTACCGACATAAAACTTACTCCTGAATCGCGGGCTGCCGGGGGGCTTGCCATTGTAGGAACGGAACGCCATGAGTCCCGGCGTGTGGACAGGCAGTTGCGCGGCCGTTCAGGACGACAGGGTGATCCGGGAACTTCACAGTTCTTTGTTTCCCTGGAGGACAACCTCATGCGTCTCTTTATGCCTGAGCGCATTGCCCGCATCATGGACAAGCTTGGCTTGAAAGAAGGGGAAGTGATACAGCACTCGATGGTGACAAGCTCCATTGAACGCGCGCAGAAAAAAGTGGAGGAAAACAACTTTGGGATCAGGAAGCGCCTGCTCGAATACGACAACGTCATGAACTCCCAGCGCGAAGTGATATACAAGCGCAGGCGCAATGCGTTATTCGGGGAACGCCTTGAACTGGACATTCTCACCATGTTGTTTGACACCAGCGAGGAACTCGTGATCAATGCCAAGAATGCTAACGAATATGAAAGCCTGCGCCTGAATGCGCTCAGCATACTCGGCATAGACTTTGAATTGCCGAAAGAGCAATTTGAGAAAGCCGACCCTGCAGGACTGACCAACGACCTTTATCAGAAGGCGCTGGCGCACTATCATCAGAAGAATAAGGTGGTGGCGGAGAAAGCAATGCCCATCGTTCGCGAGATCCACAAGACCCGCGGCGCCACTATTGCAAATATTCTCGTTCCCTTTACAGATGGCACTAAACAAATCGGCGTGGCAGCTTCGCTTGAAAAATGTGTGCAGACCAACAACGCCGAGTTGATCAAGGCCATGGAGAAAATGATCACACTGGCGATCATCGATCAGCAATGGAAAGAACACCTGCGGGAAATGGACGACCTGAAGCAGTCTGTGCAGAATGCGGTGTATGAACAAAAGGATCCTTTGCTGATCTACAAGTTTGAAGGCTTTGAGTTATTCAAACGCTTCATCGCAAAGGTGAATGAAGACACCATTTCATTCCTTCTGAAAGCCGACATACCCGTTCAGAAACCCGATCAGGTACAGGAAGCGCGGGCGCAACGAAGGGCGCGTCTGAACGAGCAAAAAGAAGAGTCGAAGTCGCTGCTTAGCGGTGGCGGTGGTGGCCAGCCACAACCCGACAGGCCCCCGCAGGAAAAGGTCATGCCGGCCAAATCTCAAAAATTAGCGGGTCGAAACGACAAAGTAAGCGTTCAATATCCTGACGGCCGCGTGCTCCGCGACGTTAAATACAAGAAGGTTGAAGACGATATCCTGAATAACCGCTGTATCTTAATCGAATAATATGCGCCAACTGATCATCCTACTTTTTGGTTCGGTTTTAATTTTCGGATGTGCCTCAAGGATCACCACCGGAACCTCTGCGGGCGCAGGAAAATATTCCGAAGATCTGTCAGTATGGAGACCGGAAGCCACGAAGGTCGTGGATTCGGCAAAGACCACGACAACGCCTGAGCGAACGAGAACGAACCAATATGTGGAGGCAAAGTATGCCGTAAGCGGGGAAGTGGACACGATTCTTGACAGCATCTACACCGAGAACCGGGAGAGGGGATTTGTCGACGGGTATACCATTCAGGTGTATTCCGGGGTCAAGCGCGAGGATGCATTGAATGTCAGGAAAAAACTTAGCCAGTCCTTACCTGATCTTGAATCCGAGGTTCAATACAGGCAGCCAAATTTCAGGGTGCGCACAGGTCAGTATTTCAGCAGGCTCGAAGCCCAAAAGGATTACCTCGCCGTGAAAAGGCATTTCCCGAATGCCATTGTAATTCCGGACAGGGTGCCGATGCAATAGCGGAACGCTCTCTATACGCACTATCTACGCCTTTGATACGCTTCTGGTACCCCGCGGCTTCATTGTGACTCACTTCCCAAACTTTCCGTATTTTTGCCCCCTCAACGATTTGAAATGGGACTCCTTGAACAAATAAAATCATTCTCAGAGCTGTATAGCAAGGAAGTAATTGAAGCGCGGCGCCACCTGCACGAAAACCCGGAACTGTCTTACCAGGAATACAACACCGTTAAATATGTGGCCGAAAAACTTCAATCCTTCGGAATTACGGTTAGAGAGGGCGTCGCCACAACAGGACTCATAGCGGAGATAAAGGGGAAAAATCCGGAGAGAAAAAGCATTGCCCTCCGCGCGGATATGGATGCGCTGCCGATCGGGGAAACCAACGACGTTCCATATAAATCCAGGGTCTCAGGAGTGATGCATGCCTGCGGACACGACGTCCACACGGCGTCGTTGTTGGGGACAGCAAAGATCCTGTATTCCGTCAAAGATCAGTTTGAAGGTACAGTGCGGATGCTATTTCAACCCGGAGAAGAGAAAAATCCCGGCGGCGCTTCCTACATGATCAGAGACGGCGCCCTGAAGAATCCGCAGCCATCGGGGATCATCGGCCAGCATGTTTTCCCTTTACTGCAGGTGGGAAAGATCGGATTCCGGGAAGGAATTTACATGGCGAGCTGTGATGAGATTTACTTGAAAGTGATCGGCAAGGGAGGGCATGCTGCCGCTCCTGACCTGGCCGTTGACCCTATCCTCATAGCGTCTCATATCATCATCGCGCTGCAGCAGATCATCAGCCGGAATGCGAATCCTAAACAGCCGACAGTCTTATCCTTTGGAAATATCATTGGAAAAGGAGCAACGAATATCATCCCGAATGAAGTGAACATTGCGGGCACCTTCCGGGCGATGAATGAAGAATGGCGGGCAGCAGCCCTGAAAAAAATCCGGACGATGGCGGAAACTATGGCCGAAGGAATGGGTGCAAAATGCGAAGTGGAAATATCCAGGGGCTACCCCTATCTTGAAAATAACCCTGAGCTTACACGCAGAATCCGAAATGCGGCACGGGATTATGTCGGCCCCGAGAACGTTGTCGATCTTGACATCACCCTCGGAGCTGAAGACTTTTCCTATTATTCCCAGGTAATCCCCGCGTCGTTTTACCGGTTGGGAACAAGTAATCCCGCAAAAGGAATTACATCATATGTCCATACTCCCACGTTTGACATCGACGAAGATGCCCTGAAGATCGGACCCGGCCTGATGGCGTGGATGGCGGTGAAAGAACTCGCAGGGTAGCATTGAATTTAGCTGTTGGCTGCTGGGTTTTGGCGATGCATCCGACGCATCGCCCGCGCTCCGATGGTGATTTTTACAGGTCGATCGGCAATGCTGTAAGGCGTTGAAAATCAGCGAAGAACGCGATACCCGAAGTGGCGCGGTTTGACAAACATCAAACATCCAACATCCAACCCCCAACCATCATTAAGTTCCAATCTTCTGTTTATATTGCGGTATCAGAGGGAGATTTATGTTTAAGGATACCTTATCCAAATTTTTCAACGTAGACAGCCTGCTCAATAATCTGGCAGGATACGTAGAATCGAGGGTTGAATTACTCAAGGTTGAGGCAAAGGAGGACCTGGCAAAAGCGCTGGCAAAAGCCGTTTCGTATTTTCTCATCGGTTTTATTTCGGCGCTCTTTCTCACCTTTATCAGCGTTGCCCTTGCCCTGCTAATTGGCCATAGTCTTGGAAATTTCGTCGGCTTCTCCATTGTGGCCGGCATCTATTTCATAACAGCAGTGATATTATGGTTTTCGCGTGAGAAACTTATTTCAAAGTTCGAAGCGCGATTTGACGTAATGTTCAGGAAGAAACAATAACCTTATGAATCTTGAAACAGACAACCCTGAAAAAGGGCATTTGCTGCAAAAGTCAGCACACCACCGCGAGCTCCTGGAACAAGAGGTAAAACTGATATCAGAAAAGTCTGAAAAAATTATTACCAACGCCCTCATCATCGCCGGCGCTTTAACACTCACCTATTTTTTGGTGAGCAGTCTTTCAGGCCCGAAGGAAAAAAAGAAATCAAAGACGAGGAAGATCAAACTGGTGGAGGGTAAAGAAGAACCCACAGACGAGGAAACTGCTTCTGAACACGAAGGCCCCGGGATTGTTGCTCAGATCGGCTCCGTCCTTGCTGCACAAGCTACGGGTCTTCTATTATCCATTGCCCGGGAAAAACTCGCCGAGTTCCTCCAATCACATTATGGGCTGAAGAAAGAAGATACGAATGAGCGTCCTTAATACTTTACAACAGCGGCACCGGGATAAGAAAAAGTCAATTGCCGTTCTCGTTGATCCCGATAAAGCTGAAGATCCGGCGCGGTTACAGCACCTGATCAACCTGGCAAGTGAAAACTGTGTGGACTATTTTTTTGTGGGTGGGAGTCTTGTCACAAGCACGAACCTTTCGGAGGTGGTCCGGCGCATTAAGGAAAATGTGACCATTCCC
>JBBEBN010000205.1:0-5442 GCA_040882305.1 Cyclobacteriaceae bacterium | reverse complement strand
AAAACCGGCGGTCTCCTGGGGATATTTCTTAATATGGTTAAGCGTGGGACTTGCGATTTATTTCGGCTACGGCTACTGGAAGAGCAAATTGGCTGTTGGCACTTAGCTGAGTACTGCGCCTAATGGGCGTCGGCCTCGAGACCTGAGTTGCCCCTGCCAACTGGCGCCAGTAGACAAAAGCCAACAGCTAATAACGCGCAACTCTATAATCCACTCTTCTCTCTTTAAGATACTCCATTACAAACCTGAAATTCTCCTCTTCTTCACCGAGATATTCCGGAGGACAAATTCCCTTTCTTGAAAATTTTCCATCCAGGACGAGGTTGGCCGCCGCTGTGCAGGTGTAACCGGTGGTGCGGGCCATCGACAAAGTGTTGGTTGCTTTGTCTGTATAATCCAGCAAGTTGTATTCATAGGAAACCTGTTTCCCCGTTTCCTCACCTATGATACGGATGCGCATCACCGTAAACTCTTCTTCCCCGGGATTGAGTTTCCATTTCGGAAACAACAATTTTGCAGTCACATCGATGGGACGGACAAGGGTGCCTTTGATTTCAATTTCACTGTAGGAGAAAAAGCCTGACTCGAGAAGGACTCGCAGGTATTCAATGCATCCCGGATAACGCAGCGTTTTCTCAATCATGTTTGGAATGTCTGGCATGGTTTTGATCAAAGACCGCAAGCCATCCGAGTTCCAGGATTCAAGCGTGCCGATCCCCTTGAAGTGCAGCAGTTCCGGATCAGAGAGCGCTTCTTTGACGATGAGGGCTCCGTTCTGCACGTACCGTGCCGGTCGCGTATACTCTTCGATCACGTCAATGGGTGAAAAGACAGCTTTGTACTCGTATGGCCACTCCCTGACTACTGGCAAACCCCCAACAAGACATTCATAGAAATTGATCTTCATCTTTGTGTGGTGATAGCCCAGAATGATATTACCCATACCCGGTGCCACGCCACAGTCAGTAACAATGGTGACGCCATTTTTCTTCGCCAGCGGGTCCAGTTCAAATGCATCTTCGGAAAAAAAAGAAATGTCTACCATATTCTTTTTTGCTTCGATAACCGCTTGCACGGTCTGAAAACCCATGAACCCGGGTACGGCGCCGACAACAAGATCAAACGGCTTCAGAAGGGCACCCAGCTTTTCGCGATCCGCCAGATCGGCTTGCAGGGTTTTGATACCCGACTGTTCCAATGCTTTCAAAGCTTCTTCATTAATGTCCAGTGAAGTCACCTCAGCATTTTTTGAAAGATCGATGGCAATCGCCTTGCCTACAAGGCCGGCTCCCAGCACAGCAATTTTCTTTTTCATGATCGATAATTATTCCGTGATCTTTTCTTCAAAAGTCATGCTTCGCCAATTCACCTGCCGAAATAGGACAGGGTCCTTCGATTTCATAACTTGATGTTTCAATTTTACAGCTTATGGTCGATCTTGCCAAGATAGTTGAAAAAGCAAGGCACTCTTCAATTTATCTTAGACTCCTGAACTGGGCGCTGAACAGGACAGTGCCCTTTAATAAACCGCATGGTTTTCGCATCTTGTCCGTGGAGGATTATCGTCTGAAAACGATCCTTCCCTACAAAAAGAGAAACTTTAACCATATCCGTAGTCTGCATGCCTGTGCGCTGGCGACACTTTCTGAATTCACAACCGGATTTTTACTCGTCTCCAGGCTGGACCCTAAGAAATTTCGGCTGATCTTGCAACGCCTGGAGATGGATTACCACTATCAGGGCAAGATGGAGGCTACGGCTGAATTTGCTGTGTCTGAAAAATGGTTTCAGGAAAACATTTACGATCCGCTGAAGATCCAGGAGGCGATTGTGGTGGCTTGTGAGGTCAGGATCCATGACGTAGAAGGAAATCTGCTGACCACAGGAAAAGTTTTCTGGCAGATCAAGGAATGGTCGAGGGTCAAAACCAAAGTCTCTTTGTGAGACCAGCTTGATGTTTAGACCCTAAGTGATTAAATTATACCCTTATGCTGCATTTCATTTATCGAAAATTAGAAATTCCTGACTAGTGGAGGCGTTTACTTTCCACGAAGGCTCCCTGCCACCAGGATTTACATTAGATTATGAGCCCGCAATTTTTAATTTGCCTGCCTTTGCCTTATCGCAAGGCGCGGTCCCTTCAATATCATTCTATCTTCTTGACGGAAAAAGAGAAAAGGCAGTCACGGGAATTCATTTTCAGCTTGTGGATCATGTAGCGCGAAGTCTGCTCAAAACCCCTTTCGGATCGGTGGAATGCGCGGATCATATTAATCCAAAAGTTTTATACGGGTTTCTGGAAAAAATTGAGTTGCAATTGAAGGAAAAGGGGGTCACGGATATTTATATTAAGAATCCGCCACGTGACTATTCATCAGCGAGGTTATCATTACTGGAAACGCTTTTTTTCAATCGCCAGTACCTTGTTTCCGACGCGGAAGTCGGAACGCTCGATGAGGTGACTGACGCACCGTTCGGCGAAGTGATCCGTCATTCTGAAAAATTGAGAATGCAACAGGGCAGGAGAGCCGGATTCATTTTTCACCAGGCTGATTTGGAGGACCTGGAGGAGGTTTACGATTTCATTGGGCAATGTCACCAGGAAAAAGGATATGAAATTTCCATTACCCATGGGGAATTGCAAAAGACGGCCAGGGCCTTTCCTGAGCGCTACCTTTTATTTGGTGTCAGGCAGGAAGAGAAATTGCTTGCCGCATCGATTAGTGTAAGGGTAAATAAGAGCGTCCTGTATAGCTTTTTAATGAACCACGAAAAAGAATACAACCATTTAAGTCCCACCATTCCTTTAATGGAAGGCATGTATAACTATTGCAGGCGCAACGGTATCCCGCTGTTCGACCTGGGTACCTCTGCCCTGCGGGAAAAACCAAACTTTTCTTTGCTTGATTTCAAATTACATATCGGTGGCAGGCCTACTTCAAAGTTTTCATTTCATAAAAACATTGGCTGATGACATTCCCGCCGGTTACCGTCATATGCCTCTGCCATAATCAGGGCAGGTTTGTCAAGGAAGCCATTTGCTCTGTGGTGGACCAAACCTATCCGAACATTCAGTTGTTGGTGGTTGACGATGCCAGCACGGACGACAGCGTGGATGTTATAAGGGAAATCGGGGCCCGGCATCCGCGGATTGAATTTTTTCCCCTTTCGCGGAACGTTGGGAACTGCCAGGCATTTAACCACGCCTTGAGGCACGCGACCGGAGACTACATCATAGACCTTGCTGCCGATGATATCCTGCTGCCTGAGCGGGTGGGCAAGGGAGTGTTGGCGCTGTGGGAGGCAGGTGACACCTTTGGAGTAAATTTTACGGATGCAGACTGGATAGCTGAAAACGGTATGCACCTTTACCGTCATTCCGCGCGCTTTCCACATGCGACCATTCCACAAGGCGATATCTATAAGGAATTGATTGCGCGATTCTTTATTTGTTCACCGTCCATGATGTTCAGGAGGAGTGTCTTAGATGCGCTCGGTGGTTACGACGAAGATCTTGCGTACGAGGATTTTGATTTCTGGATTCGCTCTTCGCGCAATTTTTACTATTGTTATACACCGGAGGTATTGGTGAAAAAAAGGGTCGTTAAGCATTCGATGTCACAAAAACAATTTGCGTTTTTCAGCCCCCAGTTGAAATCCACCTTCCGGGTCTGCGAAAAGATCATGGCGCTGAACAGAAACCACGCGGAGCAGAAAGCGCTGGCGAAAAGAATTCTCTACGAAATGAGGCTCGGCCTGCGGTTGTTGCATTTTTCGCTGGCGAAGGAATACGTAAAGTTGTATTTTATGAATAGGCGGTTGCGCTACAGATGCTGACGTATACCACCTGTCCCTCACTTCCTGTTATCCCTTCCGGAGAGCATACTCAAATAGCTTTCGTAACGGCTGAAGGCAATCCCGCCTTTTTCCACGGCGTCGAGGATCGCGCATTTCGGTTCGTTGAGATGCAAACACCGCGATCCGAATTTGCAGTTAAGTCTGCGGTCCCTCATCTCCGGGAAGTAATCTGATAATTCCTGTTCATTCATATCCACTAACCCCCATTCTTTGATACCGGGTGTGTCAATGACGAACGTGTCTTCACCGATCCTGAACATCTCGGCGAACGTGGTCGTGTGTGTGCCCTTCTCTGAAAATTCCGATATATCGCTGATCTTCTGATTGATGCCGGGATCAAGTTTATTCAGCAACGTTGACTTTCCCACCCCTGAATGTCCGGCGAACAACGTCATTTTGCCCCTTAACAGCTTCATTATCTCTTCATGATCGTCACTCAACGCGGAGATGGAAATGACGCCAACGCCGATATTCCCATACAGGTCCATTAATGCTTGCTGATACTCAAGTCCTTCATCGTTCAGCAGATCCGTTTTATTGAAAACCAATGTCTGCGGGATACGGAATGACTCCGCGGACACCAGGAACCGGTCAATAAATCCCAGTGAGGTTCTGGGAAAGGCAAGCGTTACAATGAGGAATGTCTGATCAACATTTGCAGCCAGCACGTGCGCATGGCCCGTTTTCTTTACAGACTGCCTTAGAATATGATTTGAGCGGGGGAGTATTTCAGTGATGGAGCCGATGCCATGCTCCGGGTGGAATACCACCCGGTCACCTACTGCCACGGGATTGGATTCCTTTATGCCCTCAAGGCGGATCTTTCCCCGTACCTTGCAGATAACTTTTGCTCCATCTGCTGTGAGGACATCATAAAAAGAACCTGTTGACCGAAGCACAACACCCTCCATAGAAATAATTTAATTTATCCTCGCATAACGCTTGCGTTGCCGGGGATTTTCGTTCCGCTACAAGGAATTCCGGACATGCGGCGACTGACCTTCAGCGCTGGCTTTCAAAACACCCCGGCAATATTCCATGATCTTCCCAGTCGCCCCGGTATTTTCCTCCACATACTGCCGGCAAACTTCACATGCAAGAAGAAACGTTTCGGGAGTATTCAGTATTTCGTATTTGTGCTTCAGGTCAGGATAATCCGCCACAGGAAATGCGCCGCCCCTGTTGATCAGGTCTGTGGCCTCCTGAAACTTTTCATAATTCTTATCTCCAAATAAGACGGGTACGCCGTAACAAGCGGCCTCCAGAATATTGTGAAGTCCTTTTCCAAATCCGCCACCGATAAAGGCAAATTCGCCATACCGGTATAACCTCGACAATAAACCAACATTGTCAATGATCAGTACATTGAAGTCCTCCGGATTCCGGCCTTCAGCCTGGGAATAAAAAATTGACTTCACTGTCAGCGATCGCTGAAAGTGCTGAAGTTGACTTTCATGGATCTCATGGAGCGCGACGATGAACTTCAATTTGTTCTCATTAATAAAAGGGATCAGGATTTCCAAATCCTCCTGCCACGCACTGCCTACCACAAACAATTTTTCCTGCCCTTTGAATCTTTTTGCT
>JBBEBN010000204.1:4235-5455 GCA_040882305.1 Cyclobacteriaceae bacterium | reverse complement strand
GGAAGGGTTGAAAATCACATCCAATGGCTGTTTTTCGCCTGCCACCCATAAAATTCCCCAATAAAAAACGCAAAAATCGACTAATAAGCATACCTGTCGCTAAATAGCCGGTTATTTTTTAACTTTGTTATTCCTTAAACCTCCCTTGTCATGAAGACCATAAGGTTTTACACACTCGCGGCTCTCTGCTTATTCATCCTTCAGACAGGCCACTCCCAGAACAAAAAGCTTGATAAATCGCTCAGTAAAGCCGATGCGTATTATAAAGCCGGAAGTTTCAGCAAAGCGCTGAAGACCCTGAACAAGTTTAAGGCAGGCGCTTTAAAGATCTCCACGCAAAACAATTATGTACTGGCTTATTATATCCGGGAGGCGCGCATCAATTTAGCGATGGGCGTCATCGACGGATTCGAGAACAGTCTTTCCAATGCGCTCACTAACAGTAGCGCGGTGTTTGGTGAGACCAGCACAAGTTACGCCACTACGCTGCTCGATGTGGGTGAGCTTTATATTGAGTATGGAAACTACCGGGTCGCCATAAAATATATTGAAGAAGGTGGATCGCTACTCCTGAAAACCGATCAGGCGAACGAGGAAGTGAAAGGAAGGGTAGCGCTGCTGAAAGCCGAAGCGTTGATCGGGCAGGGTTTTGTAAACGCAGCCCTGGACATCCTGGCCAGCGTGGAGAAACATTTTGCCTCCAGGGCCGTGGATAAGGAAACGCTGGTGGAAAACGGTCAGATCAAAACAAGTCGCTTGACCGAGCCGGAAATATTTGCGCGTCATAATGATTACGCGCGTTTGAAGATCCTTACGGGAATGGCCTATGCAAAAAAAGGACGGGTGTCATTGACCGGGTCGGACGCCGAGAACCCCGACGTTGAATTCGTGTTCGGTGAATTAGACAATTGGCTAAAGGGTAAGAAAAGGCTTCTGGGAGAAACCAGTCTGGCGGAAGTGACCTTCCTGTACATATGGGCCAGGGCGCTGGTTGACAACGGAAATAAGAACTTGCCCCCTTTTCTTGAGTTTGACAGAACACTGAATAACCTGAAGAGGAAAACTGCACCTACGAACGCCCTTGCCCAGGAACTATACCTCAGTTACATCGAATACCTTCTCCGAAAAGAAAATCGCCCACGTTACCTGAATACAAAACTGGAGTATGAGAAGGTGATCGATAAATATTACCCCAAATCCAGCGTACACCAGGTTAACCT
>JBBEBN010000204.1:0-4225 GCA_040882305.1 Cyclobacteriaceae bacterium | reverse complement strand
TGTCACGTGATAAAACCAGGAACCTTGAGAATGATGCGGTGGCTGTACTCGGTTCCAAATCCCTTCCGAAATATTACCGGACACGGGCCCGCATTCTTGAATTCCTCTACGACGTTGCCATCACTGAGCAGCGGTATGGAAACGCGGAAAATTACCTTAACCAGCTTTCGGAAATTAAGAAAGAACTGTGCGGAGACACCTCTCCCGAATATCACCTTTCAAAAATAGCGCTGGCGAACTTCTATCTCGATTACACCAACAAGATCGAAGAGGCAGGGAAAATTTATCAGGACAGTTACTACAATCTCGTCGCCATGGAAATCGGGGAACAACACGAAGACCTTATCAATATCCTGAACCATATTGCGCAATGGTATGAAATGACGGATAAATACCAGTTAGCTTCAAAGACCCTGAAAGAGGCTAAGGATGCTGTAAACGTGAAATTTTTGAACACCGATATCCTGTTTGGAATGGGATTGAATAATATCGCCAAGCTCCAGCTTAAGCTGGGTGAGTATGACCAGGCCGACGCCAACATCCAGAAAGCCCTTGAAGTGATTGACCTGAAGGATAACCGCGCATATGTTGAACATGGACCCGCCTTTATCACTGCGCTGGAAACACAGGCAAGGTTATACGGGATAAAAGGTCTCTTCGACGAAGCGGAAGCTAATCTTGCCCGCACGCGTAAAATTATCTCGAAGTCAGATGTTCCCATTGGAGATGAAATGTCAACAGCAAAAGAATTGTCGACACTGTTCATCCAATTGGGAAAATATTCCGACACGGAGAAATTACTGGACAACCTGATCCTGGATTATGAAGAACTGTTTGGTAATACCACGCTCCGCCTCATCGATCCCCTCGTGGATAAAGGAAGGATACTGCTCGCAAAAGGCGATTACACCGAAGCCGACCGCATCGCAAGACGCGCCAACGAACTTGCAGTAAAAATATATGGAGATAAATCCACTAAAAGCGCGCCCACGCAGAAATTGCTGGGCGACATCAATTATACTCTGGGTGATTTTGATAAAGCGGAGGAGAATATTGGCAAAGCCATCGCCAGTCAGGAAAATCAGTTTGGCCGCAACCACATTGAAGTTGCAAAATCCCTTTCGCAATACGCGCTGATCAAATTTCACAAGGGCGACGACAGAAAAGTGGTGGAGAAACTCATGATCGAGGCCCGCGACATCATGGCTGAAAAACTTGGCAAGGATAATCCTCAATACGCGGAGATCCTGAAAAATGTCGCCGTCCTGTATATCTCTCAGGGCCGACATGATATCGCCTTTAATTCCCTCACACTAGCTGAGAGCATATGGCGCGTGAAAACCGGCACGAAGAACAATATCAACGCGGCGAGCATTTACACACTCACGGGCGACGTGTATTATCAGATCAAAAATTACGGCAAGGCAGAGGAGTTTTATAATAAATCCAAAGGCCTGTACGAAAAATTCTTCAGTGTCAACCACCCCGAATACGTGAAGGTGCTCAGTAAACTAAGCAAGGTCTATTACATGCAGAAAGATTACAAACGGGCCAAACGCCTTATTGAGCAGTCCCTTACCAACTATGAACAGTTCATCAAAGAGTATTTCCCCGCCCTCAGCGAAAGGGAAAAAGCGAAATACTGGAATACCATCAAAGGGGATTTCGAATTCTACAATACCCTTGCCTTCAGCAACATGGAAGATTTCAGGGATCTGACGGGAAAAGTGTACAACACTCAGCTCATGACCAAGGCGCTGCTGCTAAGTTCCTCCATTAAAATCCGCGAACGGATCATGAGCAGCACGGATGAACAACTGAAAATCCAGTACAATAACTGGGTGGAGAAAAAAGAAATGCTCACGCTGGCCCTGTCAATGAGCCCTGCGCAACTCGCCGAGAATGAAATCGACCCCACGGCACTTACGCAGGAAGTGGAACGCCTCGAAAAAGAACTCAGCCAGAAATCAGAATTGTTCGGGCAAAATTTCGAAACAAAACGCATTGTCTTTGAAGATGTCAAAAAATCACTGCAATCAAATGAAGTGGCGATAGAGATGGTGCGTTATCGCTATTTCAACCACAACTTTACGGATTCAGTTATTTATGCCGCCCTTTACATTACCAGTAGCCTGTCCAAACCGAAGGCCATCATGATGAAGGATGGTCATAACATGGAAACGCGTTACTTTAAATATTACCGCAACTCCATTACCGGGAAGATCCCCGATCAGGTTTCCTATGGTGTTTTCTGGAAACCCATCGTCGATGAAATCGGACCGGCGGCGACTATTTATCTGTCCGCCGATGGAATTTATAACCAGATCAACCTGGAATCCATTCCCACGCCGGATGGGCGCTATGTGATCGATAACGCTAACATCATCCTGGTGAGCAACACCAAAGACATTTACCTCCGCAAGATCAAGTCGCGGGCTGCGACCACTGAGAATACCGCCTCCATGTTTGGCAACCCCACATTCTATCTCACTGCTTCCGCGGACAACCGGAACATTGCTGCCCTTCCCGGTACGGAAAAAGAAGTGAACCAACTTCAATATATTCTCGCACAAAAAGGATGGGTGACCAGTGAGTATCTTGAGGCGTCCGCCGCAGAGGAAAAAATCAAGGAACTGAACAGCCCCAAAATATTTCACATCGCGACACACGGATTATACAAGCCTACTGAAGAGGTGACGCTGGCAAAAGAGATCGAGGGAGGAGAAATGATGCTCACGCAAAACCCGTTGATGCGAACAGGACTGCTCTTAAAAGGCGCGGGCGATCTTCTTGACAAAACGGATTATAACTACAACATGGAGAGCGGAATCCTCACCGCCTACGAAGCCATGAGCCTGAACCTGGACAAGACCGACCTCGTAGTGCTGAGTGCCTGCGAAACGGGACTGGGTGATCTGGAAGCAGGAGAAGGGGTCTATGGACTCCAACGTGCCTTCCTGGTTGCCGGTGCCAAAGTTCTCATCATGAGTATGTTTAAAGTGGATGATGAGGCCACGCAAAAACTGATGCTAAAGTTTTATCAGAAATGGTTAAATAGCAATAACATGCGCCAGAGTTTCATCGATGCAAAAAAGGAACTGCGCGTGGAGTATCCCGAGCCGATCTACTGGGGAGCATTCATGGTGATTGGCCTGGAATGATTTAGTCATTAGTCATTAGTCATAGTCACTCGTCATTGATCGAAACTACACACCTGAAAAATTCGCTTTACGCTTTTCCAGAAAAGCATTCACGCCCTCTTTGTAGTCCCCTGACGCGCCGGCGATCTCCTGGCAATAAGCCTCATAATCGAGCATTTCATCCAGCGTTGCGTGCGCAGATTTTTGCAGCATCTTTTTAATGAGACCTATGGCTTTTGTCGGAGCAGTAGAAAAATAATCTGTATACTCTTTGACAGCCGCATCCAGTTGACCTGGTGGCACTGCTTTATTGATCAACCCCAAAGACAGCGCCTCCGTTGCGGTGATCCTGTTTCCCATTGCGCAAAATTCAAATGCTTTCGCAATGCCCACGGCGCGCGGAAGAAAAAAAGAGGAACCCGAATCGGGAACGAGTCCGATATTAACAAACACTTCGATCAGCGCGGCTTCATCACAGGCAATGATCATGTCACACGCCAGGGCGAGCGAACATCCCGCGCCGGCAGCCACACCGTTTAATCGCCCTATCACCGGCTTGGGCAGGCTTCGCATGGCCCGGATGATGGGATTGTATCTTTTGTGCAGGGAGTCCATGAAGGATCGTTTGCCCGCCGCCGCGGACGCTTTCAGATCCTGTCCGGCACAAAATGCTTTGCCCTGACCGGTGAGCACCACCACCCGAACGGTATTGTCTTTTGCCACGGCTTTGAACGCGTCCTGCAGTTCAAAAGTGATCTCATCGTTTAGTGCATTATACACCTCAGGCCGGTTCAAAGTAATGCTAGCCGTACCGTTGTAATTGCCGTACAGCAAATATTTATAATCGCCCATAGCAGGTTAATTTTGAAACAATAACAACATTCCCGACACCCCGCTTGCCAGACCGAGCACCGCACCCCACATCACCTCACGCGGATTGTGCGCCCCCGCCTCCAACCGCGCAGCCATGATAATCCCTGCCAGCACGATCACACCGAGAGTGGGATAAAAGATGGAGTTCACCTCTGTGATTTTTGTCAGTGGCATCAGTATTCCCACCAGCCCCCAGACACAAACACTGTGCA
>JBBEBN010000203.1:0-5463 GCA_040882305.1 Cyclobacteriaceae bacterium | reverse complement strand
CCTCAAACTTCGAACTTCGAACTTTTCGGCAGGAGTCCACGAGCCAAAGTTCGGTCTTACTGCTTCAATGTAAACGCAACATACGCGTCACTCGACTCGCTGCCCACTCTTCCGCCACCACCTGCTGCAATCACAATATATTGTTTTCCATCCACCTCGTAAACACTCGGCGTGGCATTCCCTCCCGCAGGCAACCCATACTCCCAGAGGATCTCGCCTGTGTCCTTATCGAAAGCGCGGAATTTTTTGTCACGGGAGGCGCCGATGAATACAAGACCTCCGGCAGTCACCGCGGGCCCTCCGAGATTTTGCGTTCCCGTTGGAGGCAAACCTTTTTCTATCAGCTCCGGAAAAACACCCAGCGGTACTTTCCAGAGAATTTCTCCCTTGTTCAGATCTATGGCATTCAGCGTGCCCCAGGGTGGTTTCACTCCGGGATATCCCAGTGAATCAGTCAGCACATTCCATCCGCTGTGCGCATAACGGTATTTCCTTTCCCCCTCATTTATTACGTTGACAAACCTCGGATTTTTTAGATCGTTCTTGTCAAATAGAAATGCCAGCAACGCATCGACGTCTTCATTGGACAGGTTAGGGTAGGCAGCCATTTGCCCCTTGCCAGTCTTCAACAGGGTGGCTATCTGTTTTTCCGTCCTCGTCCTGGAAAGGTTTTCCAGCGAAGGATATACATTGGTGCCGGCCCGGTCAGGACCGTGACAGGAGGTACAGGCGTTCAGCGTATAGATCCGTCTTCCGGCGGAGGCGAGAAACTCTTCCTGTCCATCGACCTCGATCTGTCTCATACTTATGAGAAGGGGAATTTCATTGGCGTTTACATACATGACGCCGTGCACGTCAACCGCTGCGCCGCCCCATTCACCACCTCCACGCGTCCCGGGGAATTGCACAACACCTTTTGTGTCCGGGGGAATGTAAATGGAACCGAACTTAGCATCCTTGATCTTATCCCTGACAAACTTGTTGGCTTCCGGCGATATATCGGTGACGTCCTCCTCTGTGAAACGGTGCCGGGAAAACGGAGGGGGTTTCGCAGGGAACGGCTGCGTGGACCAGACTTCTTCGCCTAACAGCGACGAGGTCTGGACAGGCCTCTCCTCGATAGGAAAAAGGGGTTCTCCTGTTTCCCGGTTAAACAGAAATACCATCCCCATCTTGGTGATCTGGGCAACAGCATCGATCTCCTTGCCGCCATGCGTTACAGTGAGCAGGTTAGGAGGGGCTGGAAGATCATAGTCCCAGAGATCGTGGTGCACCAGCTGGTAATGCCAGATGAGTTTTCCACTGGCTGCATCCAGTGCAAGCAAACAGTTACCGTAGAGGTTCTTTCCTTTACGGTTGCCCCCATAAAAGTCAAAAGCAGGGGAGCCTGTGGGAATATAAACAATTCCACGACGTTCATCCACGCTCATACCGGCCCAGCTGTTGACCCCGCCAACCTCCCGATGAGCGTTTGCGGGCCAGGTTTCATATCCAGGTTCTCCGGGCTGGGGGATGGTATGAAAGGTCCATATAATTTCACCTGTGCGCACATCGTACGCCCTGATAAATCCAGGGGCTGCGTCATAGCCTTCGCCCAGAGCAGTGCCCTGAATCAAAAGATCTTTGTAAACAACACCGGGAGAGGAGGCACCGACAAAAAGTTTCTCCGGGTCCCTGCCCAATCCTTTTCTTAGGTCCACTTTTCCTCCATCGCCAAAATCGGAGATGAGCTTTCCTTCATCAGCATCGAACGCATGCAGGTATGAGCCGGCGACAAAGAAGATCCTCTTATCGTCTCCGGCTGCCCAGTAAGTTACTCCCCGGTTAACACCCTGAGCCTCTTGTCCCTCGAAAGGATCAAATTTCCAGATCTCATTTCCCGACTTTGGATCCAGCGCGATTAGCTTCAGTTTGGGAGAGGTGACATACATCATGCCATTCGCGATGATCGGGTTGCACTGGATGGCTGAGCGGTTGCCTTTTTCAGCATCGCCTGTATGATAGGTCCAGGCTACCTGCAGGTTGCCAACGTTGTTTTTATTGATCTGGTCCAACCCTGAATATGCGCTGTTTCCACTATCACCGCGGTATACAGACCATGTTTTGTGATCCTGGTAACCTTTATCACACGAAAAGATCAGAATAAGTGAAAGGGTCAGGGAAATGACGACTTTGAAAGGCCTGGTTGAGTTCATTTAATTTGGAGTAAACATTTTCTGCTTTTAAGTTCCAGCGTCGTCGATAAGATGTTCTTTGCCGGCTGAATGCTAAGCCAGCAGCTGAACACGACGAGAGATTATTTATTACAGACCAACCGCAAAAGCTGCTCTACAAATGTACGCAAATACGGAAATGCTTTTTAACCTCTCATGGAAATTAGCCGCTCACATCTTACAGTTGATGTCTTCCGATTCTATTTCAACGGTCGAGTGCTGAACCTCCAAATGCCGTAGGCTATGCTTTACATCCTTCTTGATCCGTTCACGCTGTTCCACGGATTGAGCCAGGTCGACTACGACGTGGAGTGTCATGACGTTGTATTGACCATCCATGGTCCAAAAATGAAGGTCATGAAGATCTTTTACACCCGGAATGGAAAGTACCTGCTTACGGACCTCGGCCTCATTGATGGTGTCGGGTCGCCCCTGAAGTAAGATCGTAAAGGTAGTTTTCAGGTTCCTGTAAACATTGTAAAGAATGTACATCGCGATAAGCATGGAGAGAATGGGATCAAGGATGGGCAGCTCGTAGAACATCATCACGATACTTCCCGCGAGTACGGCCACCCAGCCAAGCACGTCTTCTACAAAATGCAGTGCTACGACTTTTTCATTGATACTTCCACCTTTTTTTAATCGAAGCAAAGCATACCCGTTTACCGCGATGCCGATAAGCGCCAGAATAACCATTCCCGGGGCATTGGGTTGTTCGGGATCAAAAAGCCGAAATATGGACTCGCGAAGAATAAAAAGCGAACTGACGATCAGGACTAAAGAGTTGATGAATGCCCCCAGCAGGGAAAAACGCCGGTAACCATAGTTAAACCGTTCGTCTCCCTTCTGCCTCGATTTTTTATGGAAATAGTAAGCAAGTCCGAGAGACAGGCTGTCGCCCAGATCGTGGACGGCGTCCGATAAGATTGCCACGCTATTGGTATAAATTCCTCCGACAATCTCCAGCAGCGCGAAGGCCGTATTCAACCAAAAGGCGACGACGATGTTTTTAGGCTTTTCCTCCCCGATAGAATGATGTTGATGCGAATGGTCATGTGCCATGCGTGTCCTGATAATTTTTCCCTGACGATCCCCTTGCAAAGATATTGAGAGCAATTTCGACATTATCAGCATGCAACAGGTTTGCATCTGACAAAAATCTTCGAGGGGCTAACCAGCGACGATCATTGTTTGAAAAATTTGAAAAAACCAGCAATGGAACTGCGGCCGGGTGCCCAACAGATCGTTGCACCCTGTGAGTACTGCTATTTCAGCACGGCTTCCGGCTCGCCGAGCTTTTTTTCCTCAACGTGAAAGGCAACCCCCAAATCGCTGAGTTCATTCAGGATAGGATCATAAATCTCCCTGATAACAGGTGTGTGCAACCCTTTCACCGTAATGGATCCCAACAGGAAAGATTTGGCTGCAATGCCACACGTTAAGCCGATGGCCTTTGCAAGAGCACCATCGCGAACATTATCTCCTTTAGAAACCAGCGTCGCCCTGAATTCATAAAGCTCGTCCCGGAACTCGTAGGAAAGCTGATGTTCCATGATGACCTGATCCTGTTCATCGCCAAGAGGTGTCAGCTTCGCTTCCAACAGTTGCTGCAGCATCGTGGCCACTGTCATATCCTTTTGGTCCGCAGGCGCCGAAGCATCGAATAGACCGAGCCATCTTAATTTTTCCACTTCATCAAGTGTTGCGCCAGTGTATTGCTGCAACCGTTCTTCCAGTGAACCAGTCTCCGAATACGGAACAAAAGAGTCGAGCAAATCGCAAAAGGACCAGTCGCCACAAAAATCAATTTTGGAAGTGCCGTCGGTAAGCCCGAGCCTGATCAATATATTCCAGATCCGGTCAAATCCTTTCGGCATCAACTTTCCTTTCACGACGGTGTGTGCATCCGACAGTCCGTAAATTTTTCTGTAATAAAGAGAATCACCTGCCGGGATGGCTATTGTATCGTCCAGCTTCGGTCCATCGATATTTTCACATCGTTCAAAAAGCCGATGATAGGGTACGTGCTGCAAATGTCCCTGTAAAAGATGCCGGTTATGTTGCCTTCCCAGACTCAGGAGTTCTGTTATGGGTTCCACCATTTTAAAACCCCACGAATTATCCGCGGAGGTTTGCGGGATAAAACTTCCGCTATAAGTTCTGAAGGATGTTATCTTTCCGCCTTTGGCATGAATATTATCAATCATCTTCTTAGCCGTGATATGATCGAGGCCCGGAGAAAATCCGCAATCCATCAACAAAAGTATGTTCCTGTCCTTGGCGGCAGCTTTCCTCGAAACCATCTGGCGATTAAGGGCCAAAGGTGCAATCAATGATTTGCGATAAAGGAGGCAGGCATCCGCCACCTGCAACAGAAGCAGATCGGTAACCACTCCAATGACAAGATCAGACTTCTTTATCGCCTGTTCACATTCCTGCATTTTCGTGATGCTGATAATATCCGGTTCAAGGGAAAATTTTTCTTTGCCAATGCGTTCGGCCATGGGGGGGTCAAACATACAACCGATCCTGATCTTCCATCCGAATATCTTTCCCTCGGTTGTCAGGAACCGCATGAGCGGATAAGAAAAGCGATCAGAACTTAACAGTAACAAAACTTTTTTTGATGCCATTGGGAAAAATTGATTCTATTAAAATTGATGACATTTATATTGGCAAACATACCATACTTTCCCCTAATATTACATCAGCCAAAAATGGCCGGCAAGTGAAGAAATCGTTCAGGCGTAAATTAAAGCTGAGTTTGGCCGTCTATTTGAAAAACACGCACTTCAAAGAAAAAAGTTATGCGATTACTCCGTCAGATATTATCAAAATAGCGGGCCTTTTTCGAAGGTTTTATGAAATCCTCCTCGTGCCTTTAGCCGTGCGCACATTCACATAAATACTGACGGCAAACGCAAGAAAAAATAGTATGGCAGTCCAAACATCCACCACGCCTTCATCTATTGTCAGGGGCGTGAGCTCAGTGATAAGGAAATGAATGTACGAATTGCTTTCTGTTGAATAACCCAACTTATCTCGGATCTGCCAATGCCAATCGGTGAGAAGGCGGTATCCGAACCCATAAGAGATCCCAAGGAGAAACCAGGACATAGCCGTAAGCGACAGCGTCACAAGATTCCATTTGCGCAGGGACCTGGGCATCCAGCCAAAAAGATTGAAGAAGATCAGGGCAATGTGAAAAATGAAAAGGCATGCATTGGCTATCTTATAAAGGGCTTGATCT
>JBBEBN010000202.1:0-5468 GCA_040882305.1 Cyclobacteriaceae bacterium | reverse complement strand
GTCTGGTCAACTCCGGTTTTTGCATTACCAGGATTTCCGATTCACTCACCGGCAACACACCGAGCGGCTCGTGCAATCCCTCTGCAAAAAGTTTCCACTCTTTCGTTTCAGGATTGTAGATCATCACCTCTCCGCGAAGGAAACAGGCAACGAGTCGTCCGTCCGGCAAGAATGCAATGCCACCAGTCTCGGCATACAGACCCGGGGGAGTTTCAATCGTCTCGACGACGTATGGAACTTTCGCATCCGGATATTCTGATTTCTTTCCACAGCTTGTCACGAGCACAGCAAGAATCACGAATGCGCCAAGCTTGCTCATTTCGACGTTTTCTTTTTGGTCATGACAATCACAAACTCATGCGCATCGCCGGCACTCAGATTGATCTGATTACCATTGATCCTTCCTTTTGAAGTCGTATACTCAGCGCCATCACTGTTATCAAAAACAAAGTACAGTGGCTGCGTCGATTCCGGAACTTTGAACGAACGAATGAGCCCACTGCCGTCTTTTTTCGGTGTGATCAGTTCATATACGTCGTAGCCATCAATAGTATAGTGAAATTCGGGATAGCGGTCTATAAGCTTGTATCCTTTGAAGTCGACAACAGGATTTTTGTCGGCAGAAAATTTTAACGGATACGTGGTCTTGTCGCGGTAGAAAATTGTACCCATAATCTCCGCATACTTCTGTGCTTTCTTATCGAAGTAATTCTTTGGATCGAGGAATTCTCCCTGCCATGCATAACGCAGCCGACACGACCCCGCGTCCCAGCAATACGACAACTGGTTCGGCAGGCTCACAGCAATCGCCGCAGGTCCCGCGCCGGGCATGAATATTCTATATAAATATGGAGGTGTCGTTTTGTAAGGATGCAAGCCTGCAGCATGATCATGTTCAATGTCGGCACCCAGGGCAGTAGCAGGCAGGTTGGAATCTTCTTCCAGGGGAGGAAGATCCTTTGTCGTCACATACATGGCTCCGTACATCACGAGTCCGTGCCCGGGAAACGTGCAAACGTAAGGGTACACATCTTCTTTCGTCGGTGCCTGAAAAATAATGTATGCCGATTGGCCCGGTGTTACGATGCGAACCGACCACAACACTTTGTCGGATGCCGGAACATAGTTCTGCTTAGGACCATTTTCTCCCAGCTTGTGTGAGGCATCCACTACTTCCTGCCGTGCTCCCGGTTTCGTGATCACCAGGTTATGATCCATCTCGTCGGCGTTCGTCAGCGTGAGCCTGATGCGCTCGCCCGGTTTCACCTTGATCCGCGTGAGATCGAATTTCAACCCCGCGATGGCTTTGATCTCGATCTCTCTCTCGATTTCCTCCTCCGCCTGTGCAAATGAGAATTGGGAATATCCCATGAAGCACAGGAGGAAAAGTACCTGAGCTATTTTCATGCTACGCTACCTCGGCGTTCGCCGCGTCGATCATTCCCTTAATATAACCATAAGCCTGTGCGAAAGCCTGCAATCCTCCCGGGTCGTCGGGGTGTGTCGGACAATGATCAGGACAAATGGACCATGAATAATTCGCGTCGCGGAGGATGCGGATCACTTCAATAAAGTTCCCTTCCCCTTCGTCGATGTAGACTTCTTCGAAATTCCCCAGACCGCCTTTGATGTTCCGCATATGGATCTGGTAGATCTTTCCCTTCTCAGCGAAGTATTTCACGATCGGCAGCAGCTCAGTCTTCGGGTTCTTTAATCCTTCCATCACGGTACCCAGGCAAAGCTGGAACCCGTTGTAAGGACTGTCAACAATCGACTCGTACTTTTTCAATGAATCAAAAACAGAAGTCGGTGCACAATCCCATGTGTCTACTCCCTGGTAGCCGCGTGGCAGTCCCGGCGGATCGTAAGGATGGACGCCCAACCTTACATCATGCGACGCACATACGGGGATAATGCCCTTCAGAAAGTAAGCGATGCGCTCCCAGTATTCATCATACTTCACCACACCATATTTTTCAACGGGAAGATCTTTCCAGTTGTCTTCCAGTCTGAAAGAATGATAGCTTGAACCACCGCGACCGTCTGTGTGCGCGTTGCGGCGAATCGGAATCAACGTCCAGTGCATCGTCACCACTTTCACACCAACCGCCGACGCCTTGCGGATGTTGTCGGCGACCTCAGCCAGTTTTTTCTCCTGGTCCGAACGTGCTCTTGCAAATATGTAAGACGAATCCATCCGGATCGCTTCCCACACTTTGCCGTACTTGTCGCAATCATCTTTCCATCGTTTCATCTCATCAGCATTCCACACGCCGTTCATGATGTTGGTGAAGTGGCGCACGCCACAACGTTCGTGGTATTCGAAGTTTTTCTTTGTCGTCCAATACCTTTGTTTTTCATTCCAGCCCATGGATGGATCAGCCATGACCACATGGTAGTCGGCTCCCGCGTGTTGCAGCAGGTTTTTCGCAGGCTTCGCACGAGCGGGAATTGCGCCCTCAGCGGGTGATGTAGCACCCAGCAAACTGGCACCGGCAATGCCGGCCGTGATCTTCCGGGCAAATTCCCTTCTTGAATTGGCTGTGTTTTCAATTGGCTTTTTCACGATGATAGATTACTAGCGAAAAATTGATGGTCAACAGATCCCGGAAACCGGCGGTCAGCCCCGCCATTGATTATGCACTTGTTGGGCAGCCTTCGTTTGTCTCGGAATATTCAAAAACTTACCTAAAATCCTAATTTGATTCTAAATGTCCAATTAATTGAATAATAATTTCTTGATCTTCGTATTTTACATCGTGCTTTTTTACATAATCATTGAACAGATCGTTCTTGTCTTTGTATAATTTCCTCAATTGTTTCATGTTAATAAATTGCTTTAGTTTCCCGTTTTTCTTTAACCAATAAAAAGAGTAACGTTTTGTTTCAAAACCATCCGGTAATTGCAAATTGTAAACGTTACCTCCCAAAAGTATCCCTGAAGGGGTATTGATGGCTGAAGTTTGAGATGTCCCGCCGTATCCTGCATCTTTACCCTGTTCCTTCAGGTCGCACTTGTATTCGACATACAAATCCCATACTGAATGGTGTAATAATTCAACAAATTTATTGTTCAATATAATAAACCTTCTTTCCTTGATAAACACAGTATCTATGCGTTCTAACTGTTCTTTTGGAACTGCTAATATGTTGCCTTGATTATCAAAAACGAGTTGTTCTGCTAAGGAATTATAATTGAGCAACATGGCATCTTTTTTACCGGTTTTCAATAGAACAACTCCCTGAGTGAACTCAGGAAACAGATAGTGATCAACCTGCGCAGTTTCTACTTGTGCATAGGATGAAATAAATATCAAGTTGGAAAGTAAAATACAATAATTACGTTTCATGGTTTTATGATTACTCGTTACTTCTCATTTTCCAACATTTGGTAGTGCCCATCGTTTCCTGCATGACGCATGGCGGGGCTTAGCGGGGTTTATAAATGAAGTGATAGCGAAACCTGCCTGCCTATGCCTGGTCTTGCGCGCCGGCAGACAGGTGTTAAACCTACCTGCACCGAGAATAAACTTATTGTAAACAAAGCTACAAATTTACGCTGAACCGACAGAAATGTATTCTGCGAGGTTTGGTGTGAGCCTGCAGGGATTACTCGTCCCCACACTTGCATGCAGATCCCGATGTCCAGTGGACGTCTGGATCATTTATTTTACAGCACTCGCGTATCACGGGGATCACGAGGGGTTTTTGTGCGGCATAAGTGAGCCTGCGTGACAGTATTTCAAACCCGCTACTCCAAACCCTGGATTCGCTTTCAGCTCTTTATCAGTTAGTTACTGGTAAATTCTCCCTATAGAAAATTCGGCATGAATGTGTAAAAAGTGTTTGAACCTGTCTCTGCAGGTTTCCAATGGCAAGGCAAGCGAAGTGAAACGCAGGTCCGCGAGAAACGGCAGTTTCCGCAGCTTTTGAGTAGTTGTATATGACCCTGAAAAGGTCGAAATTTGGAACAATTAATTGTTCAAACAGTATGGTCAAACCAATCGTTTACCACGATATTAGTAAAAAGAAAAAGCTGGAGGCTAAGTTTTTCTCGAAGATTCCGGTTGAAAAAAGGAAGACGATATCACAAGAATTTATTCACCTTTTTTCCAGTCTCAGAAACCAGATTACGAGGGGAAGGAGTTAACCCTATATAAGGAAATGAATGACGCAACCAGAGCATACCTATGGAAAACCTGCATTTAAACATCAATCTGAGTATTCAGCAACTAGTGGATGTGGTCAAGCAACTTTCTGCTGACGAAAAACTAATACTCAACGAAGCCATCTGGAGTGAGGGCATGGAAATTCCGCAGGAACACCAAAAATTGGTTATGGATCGCATTAAGAATGCCAGGAGAGATGCAAATAAAATGTTGGATTGGGATGAGGCTTCCAAGAAGCTCAAGCCCTAACGATGCCTAAATACAAAATCAAAATTGAGCCTGAGGCCTTAAAGGATATCCAGAGGCAACCGATTGGTAAAATGAACAGTTGCAGGGTTTAGGCTCACGTTTCCAAAAACAAGTAATAGTCCAGATCAATTCTTTGAAGTGCAGCCCATCGGGCTATATGCAATACGCTACGCTGAGGTACGCTGTATGATCATAAAGAAATTCCCCTTCATAGTTCATTTCACCATTGATGAAAATCAAAAGCTCGTGGAGATTTTCGCCATCTTTCACACCAGTCGGAATCCGAAAATATGGGAGAACAGGAAAAAGTAAAATAAACGGGATTCATCGGGCAGAAGATCCCGGCGACGTGTTTCCACATTGCTTCACACAATGACAGGATGCGCGCACCGTTAATCCTATCCGACACAAATATCTTCGGCGATAATCTGGGACGGACGTGTCTGTGCAAAACTATTATTTCCGAAAGAAATGAACTGCCGTCTTTCTGTTTTATTTTTGCGCGTGCTCCACTTCCAATTCCGCTAAAGCATAAAGGTAATCAAACTTCCTTTTTCACTTCCTCGTCCGAGTACGCATTCCCATTTCTATTCAAGATTCTTTTTGCCTCCTTAAGACTGATCCTCCGCACATTGAAGTTTTCAAACAAGCTAAAGTCCATAGTCATTCATCAATTTAAAGTTGACACTCACATTGCCAGCATTCCGATGTATTTCGCGGCTTTAAGGGGTTTGAATCCCCGCAGGTCGAAAGTAAAAACCGCTTTTCTGTTAAAATTTTAAGCGTGAAGAAGGGCAAAATTTCAGAGAGTTCAAACCCCATTAAAACTATTGTAACTCTCTGATCATCACACAATAAAAAAGGGACGCACAGAGTTAGATCTCTATTTGTCCCCGGAGGTGAGCCTGCAGGGATTACTCGTACGCACAGCCATGCCGCACCACCCCTCGTGATCCCCGTGCTACGTGACTGCTATAAAATAAATGATCCTGACGTCCGTTGGTCATCAGGATCTGCTAAGTGAGCCTGCAGGGATTCAAACCCCGACTC
>JBBEBN010000201.1:0-5478 GCA_040882305.1 Cyclobacteriaceae bacterium | reverse complement strand
ACGACCTAAACCGGGTAATATGTTTTTGAAATAGAAATTATATAGCTGACGCATCGGAAATTTCCGCGGCCGGGAGAATTCCAGGACGACTAACATGGCTCCTGGCTTCAATACCCGTCGTATTTCGCCCAACCCTTTCTCCAGATCCTCGAAATTCCGTACCCCAAAGCCCACGGTTACAGCATCAAAGCTGTTGTCGGAGAATTGTAGATTCTCCGAATCTCCCGCCAACAATTCTATTTTGTCAGACAATCTTGATTTTTCAATCTTTTTTCGCCCGATGGCAAGCATGCCCTCCGAAATATCAATGCCTGTTATTTTTTGTGGATGAAGCGTCAGCGCCTGTATAGCAAAATCCCCTGTCCCCGTGGCCACATCCAGAATAAATTGAGGACTCAGGGGTCTCAGCAAGCGGACGGCTGTCATTCGCCAGACCCGGTCGATCCCAAGGCTCAAAAAGTGGTTGAGGAAATCATAACGCCGGCTGATGTTATTGAACATCTTCGCCACTTGCTCCTTTTTTCCGGAATTTTCCGCTTTATAAGGTACAACCGCCATCCCGATTTAATCTTCAATGCCGGGCCGAAGGAAGCCGGTTTCAAGAGGATACCAAAGAAATTAGTTTGTTAGTACCTTGAACTCCACCCGGCGGTTGAGTTCGCGACCGTCATTCTCATCGTCGTTGGAGGCCAGCGGTTTGCTCTCACCATAACCAACGGCCTTGATCCTTCTGGAGTCTATACCCTTTTTCGTCAGAAAATCTTTCACCGCCTCCGCGCGCTTTTGCGAAAGGGTACTGTTGTATTGCCAATGTCCGTAGTTATCCGTGTGACCCGAAATCTCCACTTTGATCACCGGATTTTGCCGCAACATGGATTCCAGCTTATTCAGATCACTGTAGGATTCTGTTTTGAAGGTGGCGCGATCGTAATCAAAATAAATATTGCGCAGCACCGAGGTGGTGCCGACATTCAGCTTGTTCAATTCAATGGTGCGCGATAAAATCTGCTCGTTCTCAGCAGCTCCCCGGATGTTTATGTTCTGGTTGATAAATGCATAGCCGGCTTTCTCAATGGATAATCTATAATCTTTAGCGGCCGGATGTGTTATCCGGAATTCATACACCCCGGGCCTTACCGCATTGGCGCCAACGATCACGTTGTCATTAAGGCCCTGTAATCGAACCCTGACCGCCAGGGGACCTTTCGTTTCAGCATCCAGTATGGTAACAACATAGCGCAGAGGTGCCAGGGTTTTCCTGGGTGTTGCCACGGGATTCTCCACGACCGGAGTATCGGGATCGGTATTCTTTGTCGCCACCACATCCTTCATACCTTCCGGCGTAGTGATGGTAAAAATATCTGTATATCCCAATCCATCTTCCCGAACGGAAGAATAATAAGCGCGCTTACCGTCAGAAGAAGTCATATAATAGATGTCGTCGTCAGGTGTGTTAATGGGGTAGCCTAAATTTTCGGGATCACTCCACTCATTCGTTTTAACATCATAGGTAGCCTTGAAGATATCATAACCCCCCATATTCTTGTGTCCCTTACTGCTGAAGTACAGGGTTGTCATGTCATAATCGATAAACGGCCCTTCCTCATCAAAGGGAGTGTTGATCTTAGGACCGAGATTTTTCACAGTTGCCCACGCGCCTTTTTCGTTTTTTGTAGCCTTATACAGATCTATGCCGCCCTGTCCACCAATCCGATTGCTGGAAAAATACAGCGCCTTTCCGTCTTTGGATATGGTAACTGACTTTTCCTCAAAACTTGAATTAATAATAGCAGGCAGGGCCACCGGGGGACCCCACGTACCGTTCGCCAACAGATTGCAATAGTAAATATTGCTGTTCCTGTCACCCTCGTCCTTTAGAATATACAATGTCTTGCCATCCGCCGAAAGCGCCAGGTTGGAATCGTGGTAGGGGGTATTGATACTTTCGCCGATGTTCTCTGCATAGCTCCACGTTCCGCCTTCTTTCCTGGAAATAAAAATGTCCTCGTAAGGTTTATTGTCGTTGGCCACGTTTTGATTCAGGTTACCGTCCCTGCGGCGCGTGGTAAAAATGATCTCGTCTTCTCCTTCGTTCAGCACAGGAGCGTAATCCTCAAATTCGGAATTGATCTCACGACCAATATTGACGATAGAGAAATTCTGCGGACTGGAAACAAGCTCCTTGCCATTGCTGCACTCGTCAATGCTCTTGTCTACGGTTTCCAGGGGAATTTTATCGTCACCCTGGTAGCCGGCTCTCGCCGCTAACTTTTGTTTATACCGGTTAAAAAACAGCAAGCCATTGTCAAAGTCAAGCCCATACTGGTAGCTGCGGCCGATCTGATATTCGAGGTCGAAGCGGTAATTGGGGTCCTGACGGTACACCCGCAAAAAATATTTTACACCGAGTTCCTTATTAATGGTCAGCACGTGAATATAGCCAGCATCAAAGTTAGCTTTCAGAAAGGTCGTGTCGAGGTCTGCGGCAAGCACCATCAACCCCCGCGCATCATCAAGCGCCTGCGAGCCCTGGATCATTTCCTCGGCCACCTGCATATAATCACGTGCAGTTTGCTTAGGGTCTTGCTGACCAACGAGGGAACCTGACAGGGAGAGAAGCGTCAAAAAAATCAGTACGCAACGGATACTGGACATCTCTTAAAGAAAATTTTGGTGGGGCAAGCTATTACTTTTTTACCAGATGCTAATATAGGAAAATTGCCCGATTTGCCTACAATTAAAAAACCTGGCAAAGTATCATAGACTTGCATTATTAGTATTTTGCCCATAAATCTTTACTTTAAAGATTACCTATGGAAATCAAGCAGGCAGAATTTGTCTCAAGTCATGCGGAGGTCAAAAAATGTCCACCTCCTGAAAAACCGGAATTCGCATTTATCGGCCGGTCGAATGTGGGCAAATCTTCGCTGCTTAATATGCTGACAAACAGGAAGAAACTGGCAAAAACATCCAACAAACCCGGAAAAACTCAAACCATCAACCATTTTATCATCAATAATGCGTGGTACCTGGTGGATCTTCCCGGGTACGGTTATGCGAGTGCCAGCAAGGAAAAGCGCGCTGGTTTCGGAAAGATCATTGAAAACTATGTGCTGAAAAGAGAAAATCTCAACTGTCTGTTCATCCTCCTCGATGTGAGACTGGAGCCGCAGAAAATTGACCTTGAGTTCATGCATTGGGCGGGCGAGAGAGAAATTCCCCTCTGCCTTCTTCTTACAAAATCAGACAAGCTGACAAAGAATCAACTTAAAAGAAACGTCGGAGTTTATGAATCAACCCTCCAACGAATATGGGAGGTATTACCTGCGATGGTGGTGACATCTTCCGTTACTCAACAGGGGAAGCAAGAGGTACTGTCATTTATCGAAAAAGCGCTGGCACGGGAGTCGTGAAAATGATTAGTTTTGTCGGCTAACAGAAAAAGTATGACCATTGCAGACATAGCAACTATATCCGGGAAAGGCGGCTTGTACAAAGTTTTGGCACCAACAAAATCCGGCGTTATTCTCGAATCGCTGGATGAGTCAAAAACGAAGATGGTGGCCACTACCAATCACCGTTTGTCCTTGCTCAATGAAATTTCTATTTATACCACGACCAGGGAAGGAAATATTCCGCTGCACGATGTGTTGAAAAAAGTGCATCAGGATTTCGGCGATGACCCCGGGGTAGATTCAAATTCAGATTCAGATGAATTGAAAGCTTTCATGAAATCCATACTTCCCGAATACGATGCGAACCGCGTCTACACCTCTGACATCAAAAAACTCGTGAGGTGGTATGATGTGATCCGTAAATATGCGCCGGAAGTTCTTACTGAATCAACTGAGAAAGAAGGCGGGAAAAAAGTTGATAGTTGACAGTAGGCAGTTGACAATGCTGTAGCTGCATCCGGAGTCAGAACATCAAATTGCTCAGCTGCCTGATATTTTGTCTCGAATAAAAAGAATGGGTTAGGTAGAACCACCAGATGAAGTTCCGGTTTGTTAAGCAGATCCAATATTGTCAACTGTCAACTGCTCATTGTCAACTGATATAAAGCTTTCCGCCTTCTCCACCATATTTTTCGATCCCACATAAAACGGACTGCGCTGGTGGAGTGACTCGGGATCTATGTCGAGTATGCGGCGCTGGCCGTCACTGGCTTTGCCCCCTGCCTGCTCGGCGAGGAACGCCAGGGCATTGCATTCGTAAATGAGCCGCAGCTTTCCCCTGGAATCTTTTGATGTTGCCGGATAAATATAGATTCCCCCTTTCAACAGGTTGCGGTGAAAATCCGCCACAAGCGATCCGATATAACGGGCAGTGTAACAGGAATCTTTGCAGTGCTTGATATATCCCTTCATGGATGCGTCAAAGGAATTGTATAATCCTTCGTTAATAGAATAGATCTTCCCATCCTCAGGTATTTGCATGCCCGGGTGCGAAAGAAAGTAATCACCCAAACTGGCCTCATGAGTGAAACCGTGCACGCCATGTCCGGTAGTGTATACCAGCATGGTGGAAGAACCGTATAAGATATATCCGGCCGCCACCTGTTCGGCGCCCTTTTGCATGATGTCCTCTGTGCGTATTGGCGTCCCGGGGGCGCTCTTGCGGCGGTAGATGGAGAATATTGTTCCGATAGAGACGTTTACATCGATATTGGAGCTTCCATCGAGTGGGTCGATGGCGATGACGTATTTACCATTATTGTTGAGGTCAACGAATGATTCCGACTCTTCAGATACCAGGGCGCACACTTCCCCCCCTTTTGCAAGCGCACGGGTGAAGCGGATGTTGGCCAGCACATCCAGCTTTTGCTGTTGGTCGCCGCCGAGATTGGTGGAACCCGCTCCGCCCATGATATCAATGAGCCCTGCCTTGTTTACTTCGCGATTAACCACTTTTGAAGCCAGGGCAATGTCGCGCAATAACTGCGAAAGCTCCCCGCTGGCGTAGAGAAATTCGTCCTGATTGTTTTTGATGAAGCGGTCCAGCGCCGTCCCGATAGAGTGCGCGATGCGCGAACTTTCGATGCTTGTTGAATAAGCTTTATTCATTGATCTTTGCATACCCTGTATATAATAGTAATTTACTCCGCAATCGATTTAGTACCAACCAGATGAAGGTTTTTAAGTTCGGCGGGGCCTCCGTGAGAGATGTCCCAGGTGTTGAGAATGTGGCAATTATTCTACAGTCGTTTGCCGACATTCCGCTCATTGTTGTGGTTTCTGCCATGGGAAAAACCACTAACGCCCTTGAAAGAATTCTCAACCATTTTCGCAATCATAGCGACCATACCGCTGAACTATCCTCGCTCAAGCATTTTCATGCCAGCATTATGGAGGGCTTGTTTCCCGCCGGGCATCCGGTCTTTCATATGATCTATGAACTTTTTATGGATCTCGAATCCATAGTGAGAAGCGACGGAAGCTACGATGAAGTTTATGATCAGGTTGTCTGCTTTGGAGAGCT
>JBBEBN010000200.1:0-5496 GCA_040882305.1 Cyclobacteriaceae bacterium | reverse complement strand
CGTAAAGCTGGACCTGCTGACGCTCACGTTCCTTGAGCTGGTCAACCAGCACATTGGTATAATAGATGGAGCCCACACTGATCAGAAACGAGACAGCCAGCACGATCCATTTTAATTTAGGGTTATGCTGGTAGAAATCGCCGGAAGGGATTGGATTTCGTTTGGTCATGGATCATGAAAATAAAGAAAAAAAGGCGAGAACATTCCGGTTATCAGGCGTCGACCTCAAAATATCTTTAATTCTTCATCATAAACCATTTTGCAAGCACCTTGTAATTGATCTTCGTCCCATGCATGAGAATGCCTACCCGGTAAATCCTCGACGCAATCCAGGTGGTGAAGAGGAATCCGCCAATGAGTAGTAACTGGGAAAGAAGAAGCTGCCACCATGGGACGCCAAATCCCAATCTTCCCATCATGGCAATGGGGGAGGTAAACGGAATAATCGAAAACCAGAAACTCGCGGGACTATGAGGATCATTCAGAATAAACATGAACAGTCCGAGGTAAGCAATGATCAGGGGAAGGGTGATTGGGAAAGTGAATTGCTGCGCTTCCTGCTGTGAGTCCACGGCAGATCCTACTGCTGCAAACAATGCGCCGTATAACAAATATCCACCAAGGAAATAAAAAGCAAAATTAAAAATAATTGAAGCGACGGGAATCTGATCATAGGTCTTGTAAATCCTATCCTGAATTTTTGCACTTTGCGTTTCCATTTCCTCTTTCATTTCATTGTCTTGATTCATCTGCCTGGAAATTTCCTCCATTGCCTGTTGCTGCGGCATCTTCACACCAAAAAGGGACAAAGTCGCAATTGATAAAATAGAGACAAGAAGTACCCAGATGGTAAACTGTAACAGGCCCACTGCGGCAATGCCAAGAATTTTACCCATCATCAATTGAAAAGGTTTTACAGAAGAGACCAGGACCTCCACGATCTTGCTGGTTTTTTCCTCAATGACGCCAAGCATGATCTGCATTCCATAAATTAGCACGAACATGTAGATCAGGACGCCCAGCGCAAATCCAAGTCCATAAAGAAAATTCGTATTGCTTTCTTTTTCCTCCCCCGTCGCGCTGAGGTTAATATTGTTTAAACTCACATCCGTCTTCAGGCTCTTCAATGTTTCCGCATCAATGTGAAATTGCTCCAGCTTTAAATCATGTATACGACTTTCGAGGAGACGTTCCAGTTCATCCATTCTCCGCACGCTGGGATTTTCTTTAGTGTAAAGGGTTATGCCTTCCGGATCTGACAATTCAAACTCAGGAATATAAAGCAATGCAAAATCTTTTGACTTATTGAAGTCACCCTTTGCTTTTTCAATGTCGGCCAAAACCGGTAAGAACTCATAATTATTGGTTGCCTCAAACTGGAACCTTCCGCTCAAATCCACCACCCGAACGGTTTGCTTGATAGCACTTTCTTCCTGTTTCATCATCACGAAAACCATGATGGCAATGATGGCAGGAAAGATCAACGGGATGAGGATGGTGGCAATGAGGAAGGATTTTTTTTGAACGCGGTTCAGAAACTCGCGCTGAAATATCAACCAGATCTTATTCATGACTTCCTCCTTTCACAAGCGTAATAAATATTTCGCCCATAGTGGGAATCTTTTCGATGAAACTATGGACTTCTGTAATTTGAGTGAGGTCGGTAATCAATTGATTGGGGCCTACGTTTTCTATCATTTTTACCGTGGACCTGAAAAAGTTGTCTTCGACATGGCGCTGCTCAACGAGTTCGTAGCGACCGTTGGGAGAGGTAAACTTTCCGATGTGTTCAACAAGAAAAGTGTTCGTTCTGTACGCCGCCTTTACATTTTTCTTCGAACCTTCCAGGATCTTTTTGCTCTTGTCGATGAGCGCGATATGGTCGCATAGGTCTTCAACGGTTTCCATCCGGTGTGTAGAGAAAATGATCGTGCTCCCTTTTTCCTTCAGCGAGAGAATTTCTTCCGTGATGAGTTGAGCGTTGATCGGATCAAATCCTGAAAAGGGCTCGTCGAGTATGATAAGTCTGGGCTCGTGCATCACCGTGCTGATGAACTGGACCTTTTGAGCCATACCCTTACTGAGGTCTTCTACTTTTTTTCCCCACCAGTCGGTGATTTCAAATTTTTTGATCCAGGTTTTGCTGCGTTGCGTGGCCTCTTCGCGGCTTAAGCCTTTCAACCGCGCAAGGTAGATCAGTTGTTCGCCAACCTTGAGTTTTTTATACAAGCCGCGTTCTTCCGGCAGGTAACCGATGATTCCAATATGTTTTTCCTGCAGGCGTTCGCCGAAAATTTCAATTTCCCCGCCATCCGAGTTGATGATCTGGTTAATAATCCTGATGAAAGTGGTTTTGCCAGCCCCGTTTGGTCCCAGCAATCCGAAAATAGTTTTTTCCGGGATGGTAATACTCACATTGTCCAGCGCGACATGTTGTGTGTAACGCTTGGTGATGTCTTTAGCGATCAGTGCTTCCACAGTGGGTTTATTTCTGGATATTAGTCCCGAAAGATAGCCAGGAATTACGGGCTGCGAAACGAAATACGATTGGAAGGTTTTGTGAAAAATGGGAAGGTTACTTTTTTCCCGCTTCCCTGAAGATAATGTTGCCCATGGATACATCAAGATTGAACAACAGGGCATTTTGGGCGTCTTCGCTGTAAGCGGCGTTGGCGAAGGTGTTGTTTCTGACCTTCTTCATGTCATGGGGAATCTTAACGCTGCAAAGCCAGGAGTCATTTACTTTCACGAGGACGGGAGTCTGGGCGGAAGGGAGAATAATGGTGAGGTTGCCGGCGCCGACGCTCCCTTCGATGCGGTTGGTTACCAGAGGAGGACTGGCGCTGAAATCAAGGGTCATGTTTCCGAAACCAACATCAGCTGACGTATACCGTGCTCTGGAAAGGTTGAGATTCTGAACATGAAGAGAGCCGAGGTCAACTTTTACAGATAAAGTGTCCATCTCCACCTTGTTCTCCAGGGAACTGTAACCGATGTTCACATCGGCACTACCGGTATTGATCTTCAATTTCTTGATGGCGAGTCCTGAAAGATCAACATGGGCGTTTCCAACGCCGTATTCCAGTTCAAGATTATAAGACTTGGAGTCGGATAGGTACATCTTCCAGACCTTGTTGTCTACGGGTTGGTCATCGCCAAACATACGGGTGGAAATAGTCTGTCCGATTCCCTTGGCATTGGTATTTTCGAAGTTGAGATAGACCTGACAGGTGTTTCTGACTATCTGCTTGCGATACTGGTGAGAATACGATGATTGGTCCTGATTGCTGAAAACATTCAGAATCTCGGAATTATGGCCGGCTTTTATAAAACAATCGCCGGTATTCGCTTTTAAATGAAGATTTACACTTTCGCAGGCCTGGCTGTTTTCCACAGTAAATTGCCGCTTCATCTGCCCCAACGCCATGCCCACCATAGCAATCCCGAAAACGGTTAACCAAAAACTTTTCTGCATGCTCAATATGTACGTACCCGACCCTGATAGGTTACGTCGTGTAAGATTATCTTAAAAATTACATGAAATAGCCCTTTAAATATGGGGTAATTAACGGAAGCCAGCAGAAAAAGTTCAATTGAAAAACTCCTTCATGCGTTCAAAAAAGCCTTTTTCATTGGCATCAGGCCTGGGCTCGAAATTAGGAGAATCACGGAGGCTTTCCAGCTTGGCCTTTTCATCCGCACTTAGTTTTTTCGGGGTCCAGACATTCACGTAGATTAGCTGATCGCCGGTTTCATAACCATTGATATCCTTGAGTCCTTTTCCGCGCAGGCGAAGGACCTTTCCGCTTTGTGTCCCCGGTTCAATTTTGATTTTGACCCGACCTCCCACCGAAGGAGCCTCTACCGTTGTTCCCAGCGCCGCATCAACGAAACTGATATAGAGATCAAAAATGATATTGTTACCGTCGCGTTTTAACATTTGATCTTCCTGCTCTTCAATGAGAATAAGAAGGTCTCCGGCAATGCCGCCACCTGGCGCATCATTGCCCTTTCCCGCCATAGAAAGCTGCATTCCGTCTGAAACACCGGCAGGAATCCTCACGTTAATCACCTCTTCCCTGGATACGAGCCCGGAATTGTCAACACCGGGAGGCTTCTTATCCACGATTTGGCCCGAGCCATCGCAGGCGGGGCAGGTGGAAGATGAAACCATCTGGCCCAGCATGGTATTGACTACCTTTCGCACCTGGCCGGTGCCCTGGCAATGATTACACGTTTTGAAGGAAACTCCTTCGGCGTGCATCAAACGGTGAACTTTAATCTTTTTCTCAACCCCGTTGGCAATCTCCTCGAGGTTAAGTTTGAGTTTTATCCGAAGGTTGGAGCCTTTTCGCTGCCGCCTGCCAGCCCGGGTGCCACCGCCGAAAAAGCTGTCAAAAGGACTTCCGCCACCGAAGATGTCGCCGAACTGACTGAAGATGTCCTCCATGTTCATGGTGTGGCCGCCATAACTACCGGCACCAGCGCGGGCATGACCAAAACGATCATACTGGGCTTTCTTCTCCGTGCTGCTGAGCACTTCATAAGCCTCGGCCGCCTCCTTGAATTTTTCCTCTGCTTCCTTGTTTCCTGGATTTTTATCCGGATGGAATTGAATGGCCACCTTGCGGTAAGCTTTCTTAATTTCATCCGGGGAAGCATTTTTTCCCACTCCCAGTATGTGGTAATAATCTCGCTTCGTTGACATTCGTTTGACGTAATTAATTTCCCACTACAACTTTCGCGTAGCGGATTACTTTATCATTTAGGGTATAACCTTTTTCGACCACATCTATGATTTTCCCCTTCAATTCAGGAGCAGGCGCGTCGAACTGCGAAATGGCCTCATGGTAATCGGGGTTAAAATCCGAACCCTGGCCCACCTCCATGACCTTCACGCCGTAGAGCTCCATGACCTTTTCGAACTTGGAATGTATTAAAATGAAACCGGCGAGCTCCTTGTCGTTTTTGTCAGGGAAAGAGTTTTCAGCGCGCTCAAAATCATCGGCAACCGGCAGCAGTGTCTTCAGGAGGTGCTCATTTGCAGATTGAACCAACTCCAGTTTTTCTTTGGCTGTCCGCCTCCGGAAGTTCTCAAATTCTGAATACAGCCTGATATACTTATCTTTGGCCGCTTCCAATTCCTCTTTCAATTTTGCAATGGCTTCGGATTCCTCTACTGCTGCCGTTGCTGTTTCATTTTCCTGTTTGTTATCCTCTGCCGGAGTATTTTCAGATCCTGCATCATTATTGGTTTTCTCCAGATCTTCCTTGATTTCTGTTTTACTCATGACGTTTCAATAATTTCCTCAATCTTTTCCCGCAAATTGTCAATAATTCTGCCAAAGGCAATTTGTGTCAAAGTGGCACCGCTCAGGCCAACAAAGTGCCCTATAGGCAGGCTGGAGCACGGGCCTTCGCTACTGGCAGGCAGGCCTAATGCAGGTTTTTCCAGATCAAATCTTTTAATTCGGGGACTCCCTGTTGTGTAATGGA
>JBBEBN010000199.1:0-5509 GCA_040882305.1 Cyclobacteriaceae bacterium | reverse complement strand
AGGCAAAGGTCCTGATTCCGAGCCACCCATTGATTTTGATACCATGCTGAAGATGACCGCTGCTGCCGACGTGAACGGCGTGAAATTCGATGGCGTGGACCTCGGCCTTCTTGAGCCCCATATCAAGATTGATATGAATGATGAGGGTATCAAAAAACTTGCCGACAAGGTGGCGTCCTATAAGCTTAAGATCGGCAGCCTCGTCGCACCTGTTTGGGGTGGTCCCGTCCTGGGCAGCAATGAGGATCGCAAGACATTTATTGAGATGGTTCGCAAGACCTGCCACATTGGAAAAGTATTGCGCGACATGGGCATGCGTCCCTATGGTGTTGTGCGCATCGATTCAGCCAGTTCTCCTGAACAGTGGTCGAAGGACCCTGTGAATAGCACAAAGTTGATCGCAAAGACTTTCAGGGAAGCGTGTGATGTCGCTGCAGATTATGGAGAGAAACTTGCGGCCGAAGGAGAGATCTGCTGGGGAGGTATGCACAGCTGGAAGAAGATGGTTGAAACGCTGGAGGCCGTTGACCGTTCAAACATCGGATTCCAGGCGGATATGTCGCACACCCTTTTATACACCTTGGGATACAATAGTCCGGAAGACCGCATCCTGCCCGAAAATTTCGACTGGAAAGACCGAAAGACGCTCACGGAGGCCCTTAAAAAAGTGACGAAGGCGCTGCGCCCCTGGACAACTGACTTCCACGTTGCGCAAAATGACGGAACGGTATTCGGATCCGGTTCTCACGATAAAACCGGACGTCACTGCCAGGCTACAGACCCCAATGGCAAACTCGATATTGCCACAGATGCAGGCCACTGGCTTCGCGATGAAAGCGGGAATCTCACCAAGGCATTCAAGCACATCTGCTGGGATGGATGTATGTTCCCCAACGAGGTCATGATGAAGCAAAAAACCTGGAATGATATCCTGGCCACCATGATCAAGGTGCGTCAGATGCATGGATGGTACGAGTAGTGGTCCATGGTCGATGGTCCATGGTCGATGGTCCATGGTCCATGGTCCATGGTCCATAGTCCATGGTCCATAGTCCATAGTCCATAGTCCATGGTCCATAGTCCATGGTCCATGGTCGATGCCGTTGCCCGGGGGATCGCTCAATAGGTTGAATATTCATTTAAAAAATTAAATAAATAATTAATACAGTAACAAATGGCAAAAACTAAACCCTTGAGAATCGGATTGATCGGCTGCGGTTTTATGGGCCGCACGCACTCCAATGGTTACAACCGCATCAAAAATTTCTTTCCCGAATTAATTTACCGGCCCGTGTTGAAGGCAGTATGCTCCCGCAATCCGGAAAGCGTCAGTGCATTTGCTGAACAATGGGGATACGAGTCCAGCGAAACGGACTGGAAAAAATTAGTAGACCGCGATGACATCGACGCAGTCGATATATGCACACCCAATGACACACATGCAGAAATTGCCATTGCGGCGGCCGCCAAAGGAAAGATGATCCTTTGCGAAAAGCCACTGTCAAGAACGCTGGCAGAAGGACGAAAGATGGTGGAGGCGGTTGAAAAAGCTGGCGTCGCGAACACGGTGTGGTATAATTACCGCCGTGTTCCCGCAGTCTCACTGGCTAAACAGATCGTTGATTCGGGAAAGCTGGGAAAGATTTTCCATTACCGGGCAAACTTTCTGCAGGACTGGACCATCAGCCCTGAACTTCCTCAGGGAGGCACCGGCCTCTGGCGCCTGGATGTGGATGCCGCGGGTTCCGGTGTAACGGGAGACCTATTGGCCCACTGCATCGATACCGCCATGTGGCTGAACGGAGCCATCAAGGATGTTTCGGCCGTGACCGAAACTTTTATCAAGGAACGCATCCATACCGCAACCGGTAAGGTGCAGAAGGTCGGCATTGATGATGCCTGTATTTTCCACTGCCATTTTGAAAACGGATCTTTAGGGTTATTTGAATCCACCCGTTACGCGCGTGGCCACAAGGCGCTTTATACGTTTGAGATTAATGGCGAGCACGCTTCCATCCGCTGGGATCTTCATGATCTTAACCGCCTGGAGTATTTCGACCATCGCGATGAATCTATTGTCCGCGGTTGGCGCTCCATCCTGGTAACAGACGGCGATCAACCTTATATGAAACGTTGGTGGGTGCCAGGATTGTCCATCGGTTACGAGCACTCATTCGTTCATCAGGCAGCTGACTTCCTGCAAAGCCTTGAAGGAGGTGAGCCTTGCCATCCTACCTTTAAGGATGCACTCGAGACTCAGAAGGTGTGCCAGGCGGTGATTGACTCCGCCAATAGCCGGAGCTGGAAGAATACCGAGGTAAAGGGCAAGATTTCGTAAATTTCAAATCAGTAGTAGACTTCACAAGACTGGCCTCGACTGCATTAAAAATAGATCATGAACATAATTAAGGTTTCGAGTTTGATATTTTCAGGGCTGCTTCTGTTCACAGGGTGCCAGGACAAGAAATCCGAACAGGAAAAGCTTGCGGATGACAGCCGGTTCACGGGGAAAAAATTCAGCGAACACATCCGGTCAACTGAAGCCCGCACGCCCCAGGAGGAACAATCCGGCTTTAAACTTCCTGATGGTTTCGAGATCGAACTCTACGCTTCCGAACCCGACATTGGAAAACCTATTAACCTTACTTTTGATGCAAAAGGCCGACTGTGGGTAACGCAGTCTTTTGAATACCCTTTTCCCGCTTCTCCCGGACATGGGTCTGATCGCATCACTATTCTTGAGGATACCGACAAAAACGGGAAAGCAGACCGCTTTACAAACTTCAGTGATACGTTGAATATTCCTATTGGAATTTTCCCGCTCCTGGACGGGGCAGTCGCCTACAGCATTCCAAATGTCTATCGATTTACTGACAGCAATGGCGATGGAAAAGCGGACAGTAAACGGGTTGTCCTCGGTCCCTTTGAGCACCGCGATACTCACGGCATGGTGAATAACTTCATGCGTGGATACGACGGATGGATACACGCCTGTCACGGCTTTACAAACCGGTCAACCGTCGCCGGAGCAGACGGCGACTCAATCACCATGATATCGGGGAATACTTTCAGATTCCGCCCGGATGGAAGCCGCGTCGAACATATCACGCATGGGAGGATCAATCCCTTCGGATTGGCTTACGATGAAATGGGCTACCTGTATTCGACTGATTGCCATACTTCTCCCCTCTATCAACTCATACGCGGGGCAGATTACACCCAATGGGGAAAAGAAGAGGGGATGGGTTTTGCTCCGGATATGAAACCGCTGGAAAGAGAAGCCACTGCTCTTGCAGGGATCGCCTATTACGCCGACGGCCACTATCCGAAGGAATATCAAAGTAATTTTTATATAGGCGATGCTGTTGCTTCGCGCGTATACAGAAACTCGTTCACCTTCAAAGGTTCAACGCCGGTGGGAAAACTGGAAGAGGAATTTGTGCTGAGCGAAGATCCCTGGTTCCGTCCGGTAGACATCAAGTTGGGTCCCGATGGCGCACTGTACATCGCTGATTTCTATAACAGCATCATCGGCCATTATGAAGTCCCGCTGAACCATCCGAAGCGCGACAAGATACGCGGAAGGATCTGGCGCATTACTTACAAGGGAAAATCAAATGAATTACGGGATCTGATGACGGCCTCTCCTGAGGATTTGATCTCCTCGCTGGATCACGACAACCTGGTGGTCAGGCTGGCCGCTGCCGACCAGTTGGCTGAGCGCATTGGAAAAACCGCTGCAGGACAGGTAACGCAACTTGTAAATAGCAACGATGTGAGCGCACGCGCATACATTCACGGCCTCTGGGTATTGCATCGCCTCGATGGCCTTTCAATGGAGCTTATTGAAAGATCAGCAGCGCATGATCATGCACTCATAAGATTGCATACCATGCGCATACTGCTGGAGAAAGAACATCCCGACAATACATACTTTAACCTCATATCAAAGGCTCTCCAGGATACAGATCCCCATGTGAGGAGAGCGGCGACTGAAGTTCTGGTAAAGTTTCCCGATATGCCAACCCTGGCAACAGCCCTTTCGGAACCACGCTATGCACCGGAGTATGACTCTCACCAGATCTACACAACACGACTGGTCCTGCGGAACCTTCTGAGAAATAGCGCACTTATGAAAGACGTGGTTGCAAAAGAATGGCGGGCAAATGAAGCCCGGTATATCGCAGATGTCATCATCGGTGTTCCCTCGGAGGATGCCGCACTTTTCCTTGCGCGCCATATCGATGACTCTGATTGGAAAGGTGACCATCTGACACGCCTGTATGAGCACCTTGCGCGTTATATTCCTTCCCCCCAACTGGAGGAGGTCATTGCGAACAGCAGACAAACAAAAGGGGATGATATTGATTTTCAGTACACCGTCTTTAAAGGGATCCAGCAAGGTATTGCGCGAAGGGGGGCAAAAGAAAGTGCTCAACTTAAATCCTGGGGCGCAGCCCTCGCAACGAGCCTGTTGGAAAAATATTCACCTGAAGTGAAAAAACCCTCCGGAGATACACTGGCCAAGCAGAAATTTGCAGCTGATATCGCAGGCAAATACAAAATGCGCAGTCTCGAGCCTGTCTTGCTCGCCTTCTTAAAAGAGGGCTCTGGCGCGGGGCCGGACGTGAAAGTTTCGGCATTGAGGTCATTGCTCATCCTCGATGCGAATAAACATGCATCGCTGGCCGGTAGGATTTTGAAGGATACTGTGCCGTCGCAGTTCAAAAATCAGGTTGCTTCTTTACTTGGAGATTTCTCCGGCGCTGCGATCAACAATGTCCTCGCCGGGGTGGAGAATGCGCCACCAGATCTCCAATCCGCCATTGTAATGTCGCTTGCAGCTTCGCCTGAAGGTAAAAATATTATTTTCCGGAAAGTAAAAAGCGGCGAGCTTCTTCCGCGTACGCTTATCCAGCCTAAAGTGGAAGAGCGGATCATGCTGAACATATCTCCCAGGCAGCAACAGGAATTCAAGACCATCACGGCGAAACTCGAACCGATTAGCAAGGAAAGGCAAACGCTCATCGACACCAGGCTCATTGAATTTAGCTCTCTGACAGAAAAAGCATCATTGGATTCCGGGAAAATGGTTTTCAAACAAAACTGTTCAGCCTGCCACGCCATTGGAAATGAAGGAGGAGCCATCGGCCCTCGGTTGGATGGTGTAGGAAAATGGGGCCCGAGAGCCCTTGCTGAAAAAATCCTCGATCCCAATAGAAATGTATCGGAGGCTTTCCGGAACTATACCATCACACTCAAGGACGGAAAAGTAATGAGCGGATTATTCCGTCGGGAAGAAGGCGCAGTGATCGTATTGGCGGATGTTTCAGGCAAGGAATTTTCCGTACCGAAAAATGACATCGCTGAACAGAAGGCTTCAAAGTACACACTTATGCCCGATCATTTTGGTGATGTTCTTTCTCAGGAAGAATTTAATTCCCTGCTTCAATATCTGCTAAGCCTTCAGAGCTGAGATGCGGATTAAGAGGATTAATGGATTTACCGG
>JBBEBN010000198.1:0-5512 GCA_040882305.1 Cyclobacteriaceae bacterium | reverse complement strand
AAGCTTGTAACGCTGGAGGAAGCATGGGCTGTTTTGAGAAATGAGAACTTCAAATTTGCTTATGAAGACGGCTGGATGAGTATCAATCCTGATAGCGTTCTCGTAGGCAGGGCCGTGACTGCCACGTTTATGCCCGGCCGTCCGGATGTTCATCGCGTCATGGATAAAAAAGGTCACGAAAAAGACGGCCGCATCAAATCACAGAACTCCTGGCCCATTGACCTCCTCGTCAAAGGAGACGTCTATGTAGTTGACCAGTTCGGTGCTCATATCGACGGCCCCACTGTTGGCGACAATCTCGGCAATTCCATTTTTGCAAAAACCGGAAACGGAATCGTTTATAACGGTGCCGTGCGCGATATCAATGGCCTGAAGGAACTTGGTTCGTTTACTTCCTTCTTCCGCACCTATCATCCGTCACATCATTTGAATAATCCTGATGGCCCCTTAAATACGACCCTCGTTGGCATCAATCAACCCACGCGTATCGGCAACGTCATGGTCATGCCGGGAGATATTGTCTTGGGCAGGGATGGAGGCGTCATTTTTATTCCGCCGCACCTGGCTGAAAAAGTTGTAAAAACTTCGGAGATCGTAAGGTTGCGTGATATGTTTAGTCATCAGAGACTGCGCGAGCAGAAATACACAGCGGGGCAGATCGATACGAGATGGTCTGATGAGATCGAAAAAGATTTTTCGGCATGGTTGAATGACCATATCAATGAATTGCCTGTACCGAAAGAACAGATACAGGAGCTACTAAAAAGTCGTACGTGGTAATATAAAAATCTAGAGACGCAAGATCTTGCGTCTCTAGATTTTATCCCCAACTCTCAAAATTCAAAATCAAATGACACATAACCAATCCCGGCGCTCCTTCCTGACCAAGGGCGCCCTAGCCAGTGCGTTAAGTTTTACAACCCTTTCCGGTTTTGGAGCCGGGCTGGAGAATGCGGTGGAAAGGACACCATTGTCATCGGCTCCGAGTGACCTGAAAATTACGGACATCAAATGCGGATACATCCGCGGTGGTCACAGCCTTTTCGTCAAGATCTATACGAACCAGGATATCTGGGGATGTGGTGAAGGCGTTGATGCAACCCCGGGCACCTATCACCTCGTGAAAATGTTCGGGCAACGCATCAAAGGTAAAAGTCCGCTGAACGTTCACCGTCTTTTTGAAGACATCCGCAAGTCCGGATTTTTTGAGGGGGCGCAGTCAGGGATGTACGTGGCCGTATTGTCAGCCGTGGAGAGCGCACTTTGGGACCTCACCGGCAAGGCGTTGGGATTACCCGTCTATCAACTGCTTGGGGGAAAATTCCGCGACAGGATCAGGGTATATTGTGATACGGCGCTTTATCGGGCTAATAATCCGACTCCCCAGCAATTTGCTGACAGCGCCATGGAGGCCGTAAAGATGGGATTTACCGCGGTGAAGTTTGATGTCGATGAGCGGAATGATCCCAACAAATACGATTTATACAACTGGACGGCCAGTCCCGCTGAACTCGACAGGATGTATCATCAGATCGCTGCCGTAAGGAAAGCGGTCGGAAATAAAATAGACATCTGTGTCGACATGCATGGAAGGTATGATGCGGTGACGGGGCAGCAGATCGCAAAACGGTACGAGTCTTTAAACCTGATGTGGCTCGAGGAACCTATCCCTGCTGAAAACGTGGAGGCCTACCGTTGGATCACCGAATCGACTTCAACGCCGATTTGCGCCGGAGAGAATCATTACCTGGCGTACGGTTTCAGGCGATTGCTGGAGATCGGCGGGGTGGATATTATTATGCCGGATCTTCAAAAGGCCGGAGGTTTGGGCGAAGGACAACGGATGGCGAACCTCGCGAATTTATATTACGTGCCTTTTGCCCCGCACATGGTGGCGTCTTTCCTGGGAGCGATGGCTTCAGCGCATGTCTGCGCTTCAGTTCCAAACTTTCTGATCATGGAGTGGCAAATTTATTTTCATACCAATCCCATGTTTAAGGAGATCGTAACCTTTGACGGACCGATGGTAACGGATGGCTTTATCACCCTGTCAGAGAAACCCGGTGTCGGCGTGGAGATCAACGAAGAAGGGATGCGGAAATATGCGCCTGAAGGGGTGCCGTTCTTCGAGTAGTCTGTAATCACGCTTGAGATTGGACATAGTTACCGGGTTACCTGTTGGCAGCAACAACGTGACGTGAGGTATAGACGCAAGATTTTGCGTCTATACTATTTCATAACAGTTTTTATTTTGTTATTTTTGACCATATCAGTTTATATTCAAACCGTTATGGAAAAATTGCGTCAGGTAAGCGGCGAGCACAAGTATGTTGAGGTTGCCTACCGGATCGAAACGCTCATTGAAAAACAGACCCTCAAAGTGGGCGACAAGCTCCTTTCGGTCCGTGCGCTGAGCAAGGAACAGGGAATCAGCCTGAGCACTGCTTTTCAGGCCTACTATTTACTGGAAAGCAGGGGCCTCATTGAAGCCCGCCCGCAGTCCGGTTATTATGTGAAATTTTCCCGCAACCATATTCTTGATCTGCCCCAGGTCTGCGACCCTCCGGAGGATGCCATTCCAGTAAGTGTGGACGAGATGATCAACAGCGTGTACATGGATTTCAACAGAGAGGCAATTCTCGATTTCTCCATGGGCGCGCCTGCCGTTGAATTACTTCCTGCTGCAAAGCTGAATAAGGCGGTCATGCATGCCCTCAGGGAATCGAGGACAAGTTGCCTGCACTATGAGCATGTGCAGGGTAATGCGCTGCTCCGTAAGCAAATTGCACGGCAGGCCTTTAACTGGGGAGGAACCCCCGGCGAAGATGATATCGTCGTCACCGCCGGGGCTGTGGAGGCGCTGTCACTCTGCGTAAAAGCCATCACCAAACCGGGGGATACCATTGCCATTGAAAGTCCCACTTATTTCGCCATTTTCCAGGTCATGGAAAGCCACGGCCTAAAGGTCGTGGAAATCCCCACGGATCCCATCACGGGTGTTGATCTCGATTATCTGGAAAATATCATTCCCCGATTCGATATCAAAGCGTGCTTGTTTGTCAACAACTTCAACAATCCTCTTGGAAGTTGCATGCCGGATGAAAAAAAGAAGCAACTCGTCGACATGCTGGCAAAAAAAGAAATACCCCTTATCGAAGACGATATATACGGCGAATTATATTTCGGCAAGACCCGGCCGAAGACCTGTAAAACTTTTGACAAAAAAGGACTCGTGTTGCATTGCGCCTCTTTTTCAAAGTCACTGGCTCCCGGATTCCGCATCGGCTGGACAATACCCGGAAGGTTCAAGGACCGCGTTATCAGCTTAAAAAGGATGCACACTGTCTCGACAAATACGCTGACACAGGCGGCGGTTGCCAACTTTCTGAGCAACGGAAGGTTCGAGCTTCATCTCCGCCATTTGCGGAAAGCCCTGCACACCCAGTCCCTCCGTTACCTGCAGGCGATCTCGGAATATTTTCCAGAGGACACGCGCGTGACCAGGCCGCAAGGTGGATTTACGCTTTGGATAGAGATGAATAAGAAGGTTAATTCCTACAAGCTTCACAAGCGCGCCTTGAAACACAAGATCGGCATCGCCCCCGGTCAGATCTTCTCCTCCCAGGGAAAGTTCGAGAATTGTTTCCGCATCAGCTACGGCGCGCCCTGGAGCGAAGAGATCGGGGCGGGGCTACAGACGCTGGGGAGGCTGATACGGGAAATGAGGTGATGTTTGATTTCGATCAAAATTGCCTTTAGGCAATACGCAGATTGGAAAACGGATTGCCGCAAGCATTTTTATAGGGATTGAAAAAACCGCGGTAGTGCAACGTCTTATTCTCGCCGTCAGAAGCATTCAAGAACAGGTCTGTTGAAAATAAAAACTGTCCCGTGATGGCACTCCTGTATTGAAGATATTTTCGGTGATAGGGCAGTTGAATCCCAATGCCATGAAAGAAATGCTGAACACCTATAAAAATTCTTTTTGACGTGGAAAAGATGTTCCAGAACTGTTCTTTGTCTGCGTCCATTAAAAATGTCTCCACTATATCCTCTATATCCTTTCCTGCGAAGGAAAAATTTTCTGTGTCTTTCCTTAGGATGCTTGTTACGATCCGCTTAAAGTCCAGCACATACCAGGCCAGCAAAGCGCCGCCGGCAGCAATCGAAAGTCCAATAAATGAGCGCCTTTTCATTTCACCTGGATTTTACTTTAAAAACTTTTATCGGCCGAATACAAAGATAAAGCGGATAGGGTTATTGTTGGGTTAGCCGGACTGATAGCCGGGAATACACTACCGCCGAGCACAAACAGGTTCCGGTATTGGTGGTGGATCAGGTGTTTGTCCACAACTCCCGCCGCGCTATCATCGCTCATTCGGGTCGTGCCGAGAATGTGTGATTCCGAAGCCTGTGGGTTGTCATCAAGGTAGATCTTTTCAATGGGCAACGATTTAAAAAGCGAATCGATCTTTCCTTTCAGATTTAGGTATCCGCGCGAAACATAGTCGCTGTAAGATTTGTAATGCACCGTCGGCAATGCGTCTATGTCTGATTTTTTCACAAGATTTTCATATTGGGGGATGTCTTCAAAGACAAATTTGAGTTTAACGATCTTCCGCCATTTCCCGTGTTCATGCCTTACGAAAAAATCATTGTGATTTTCGATCAGGCAGCCTGCCATTTCTGCTCTGTTCACCTGGTCGTATAACATATAACCATTGGCGGTAATGATCGAAGATCCACCCACATTGTCCAGATCACTCAGATAGAGGTAGCAATAAAAACCAATTTGTTCAGAAAGAAAGTGTCCCGTGTTGGGATTCGTATCACCGGAATTCGCGAGAATGTGGGGATTGAATAAAGCATTTGCACCCAAAGCAATGGCATTGCCCGCCGCCCGCATTTCCTGTTTATCTTTTAAATAGACTACTGACTGAATAATGTCATTGGCTGTATCCAGGCGTACTGCCTGTGCGTTGTACAGGACTTCCACCCTTGAGTCTGAGAATATTTCGGAAAGGCCGTTCTCGATGGTGAATTTTGCACTGACGGGACACAGGTGACACACGGCGCTCGTGCAGCATTGATTGCGTTCCCCACTGACACTGCTTCGGGCCGTAGGCTGACTGATATAAAGTTCGCCGTATTCTTTTTGCAGTATTGTATCTACGTTACTGAGCGCATGTGGTGGCTGAGGATATTTTTTTGACATCGGATAGGGAGTAATGTCCGGGCCCGAGATAGCCATAATATTTTCCGCCTCACAATAGTATGGTTCAAGTTCCTCATACTGCAGGGGCCAGTCATGACCCACCTTGTATGTGGTTTTCAGCCGGAAATCATTTGGCATAAAACGCGGCGTGCATCCTGTCCAGCAATTTGAACTTCCACCGAAGCTCGGATCAAAAATCCAGGGTTTTTGCGGATTGTTATTTAAATAGGTTAGGGCTCCATCGCCATTGGAAATATAGTTCACCGCGCCAAAAGGCTGTGTTCTGGCATTTTCAAG